>NZ_CABSXI010000052.1:0-14963 GCF_902481605.1 uncultured Oribacterium sp.
ACTTAACCACACCATACTCTCCTGTCAGTGCATCAAAAACCAGCTTCACTGCCACAGAATGGTCGGGAAGATCTGTTTCAACCACATAATCTTCTTTTCCGGGAACCTCGTGCTTTAATCTGGAACCGGGAATACCGATTCTTTCGCAAAGTCCCTTGGCCATTACGGTCTCCCCTTCCATATCAATCAGCTGATACTTCAAAGAAGATGATCCACAGTTAATTACTAAAATTTTCATAGTTCCTCCCAATGATTAGTTATTATCGTAAAGTTGGCACTGCACTGCAGTAATCGCAACAACACCTACAATATCGGCAACATTGCAGCCACGGGATAAGTCATTAACCGGTCTGGCAATTCCCTGAGTCATAGGTCCATAGGCTTCAGCCTTTGCCAATCTCTGTACAAGCTTATAGCCGATGTTTCCTGCATCTAAATCCGGGAAAATCAAAGTATTGGCATGACCTGCCACTTTGGATCCGGGGGCTTTTAAGCTGGCTACAGACTCCACTAAAGCTGCATCCAACTGTAATTCTCCGTCTACCAAAAGATTCGGATTATTCTCCTTCACAATCTTGGTAGCATCCTGTACCTTGGTAACATCCGCATGCTTTGCAGATCCCATAGTGGAATAAGACAGCATAGCTACCTTAGGCTCTGCCCCTACCAAGAAACGGAAGGATTCTGCGGAAGACTCTGCAATAGCTGCCAGCTCTTCAGGAGTCGGGTTTTGATTTAAACCGCAATCAGAGAAGACAAAGGTTCCCTTCTCTCCGTATTCACAATCAGGAACAACCATAACAAAGAAAGCGGAAACAAGCTTTGTGCCCGGCTTGGTCTTTAAAATCTGAAGAGACGGACGGAGTGTATCCGCGGTAGAGTGGTTCGCTCCGGAAACTAAACCGTCAGCCTCTCCCTTCTTCACCATCATCACACCAAAATAGGTGTTGCTTTCTGTCAGAAGCTTTCTTGCCTCTTCTTCAGTCATTCCCTTTGACTTTCTAAGCTCTACCAGGGTGGAAACATAATCGTCCAACTTGGCATAGGTCTTCGGGTTCACAATTTCAATACCGGAAAGGTCTACTCCCCAGGCTTTGGCATCCTTCTCCACCTGCTCCTTCTCTCCAATAAGAATCAGACGAGCAAATCCCTCTTTCTGAATCTGTTCTGCCGCCTGAAGAACTCTCTTGTCCTCAGATTCCGGTAATACGATGGTCTTCTGCTTTGCATTTGCTTTTGCTTTTACATCCTCAATAAATGACATATTCTCTCCTTTTTCTGACATGATAAAACTCTTCCTTGCCATTATAGCAAAGGAAGAGAGAGGAAAAAAGGGAAGTTCTAAAGAACATTGCATATTTTTGTATACTATATTCAATATCCTTCCCTTTTAATTAAACATATTTTAGTATTTTTCAAATCGTTCCAACGGTACAACCATAATGGTTGCTCCGCCAATCTCTACGTTCATGGGCATGGTAGTGTAATTCATCAGACTGGAACCGGAAACATAGGGCATGTTAACAGTGATTTCCTGACGACTTCCACTTTGCTGTTTAATGATATCAATACACTGTTCCAGCTGTTCGTCCTGAAGGGCGATCATCAAAGTAGTACTTCCCTTTCTTAAAAAGCCACCTGTCGTAGACAGTCTGGTTACCGTAAAGCCTTCCTGCATTAAAGCGGAAGTTACATCATCTTCATTATCGTTCCGTATTATGGCATAAACCAGCTTCATTCTTACTACCTCCTTATTATCTCTATACTATCACAATTTTATGAACTTTTCACGTCGTTCTTCTCTTCCTGTCAGGTAGATTTCCTGAAATAATTGTCCCGCAAATAAATCCCATTTCATCAGCCTTAATTCCTCCCATTCCGGATGCTCCTTCAGAGCATTTCCCAATCGAAAAATGCTGTTGGGAGGAAGGTGGGACAGCAAATCTTTTCCTAAGCTGCTTGCGGCTAAAATTCTGTAATAGGGAGAGACTTTTTCCAACTCTTCCCTTGCCTTCTCTTCTCTTATATCCAAAAGAATATGAAGTAGAGACCTGCTTACTCTGCTATAAGTATAATTTTTCCCTTTAATATATTGAATCCACTGCGTAAAAGGAAGTTTTTCCGCAAAAGAAGCTTCTATTCGATTTGCCAGATCAGGAGATATATCCCAAAAAGAATCCAAAGCAATCTTATCTCTTTTTAATACCATAAGACGATAGCGTAGAAATGGGTAGAGCTTCTCCGCTTCCGTATAGCAAGGGTGATCGCATTCCTTTCCGCAGCTTTCCCGAATATCCTTCCGGATACTGTGGGCAGAGCTAAGGTGAAGGTTTCTCGGGATAATCCCTACGTCCATGGAAGAATGCAGTCTTTCTAAAGCCATTAAATAGGAAATCCCCAAACCGTCATTGGCCAAAATTTTTCCCGGAAAAAAAACTTCCAAAGCCATTTCTCTCGCCTTAGGATAGGAATTTCCCTTGGCCATAAATTCCTTTAATTGTTTTTGATATTCCTCTTCCTGCCCTTTTTTCTCCCGAAGAAAAAACTTGGCAAGACTTCTGAGCCGATTTAAATCGTAGGACTCCGAGCCGAAAACCAATATATCCACAAAGGAAAGCTCTTCCAAAATCTTGATGGCTCCGTAAGCAAAATATTCACTGGAGGCTAAAGAATACAGAACCGGCAGTTGGATAACAAGGTCTATTCCCTTATTTACCGCTTTCTCTGCCCTTTCGAATTTTGAAAAAAAAGCAGGTTCTCCCCTTTGTACAAAGTCTCCCGACATTACCGTTACAATATACTCCGCCTGAAAATCCTGCCGAATTCCCCGGAGTAAGTACTCATGCCCCTTATGAAAGGGGTTAAACTCACTGACTACACCGGCTACCTTTCTCCCATTAATCATGATTACCACTCCACACAATCCGATAAAGCGGAACGTTTTGCCAAAGCTATCTCCAAATCCGGCTCCTTTACCTCTTTTTTCACGGTAGCCAAAGCCAGGTCCGGATCATTGTTTTCCGCACTGAGATGCCCAAGAAAAACTTTTTTTAAGCCCGGATGTACCAATTCCTTTAACAACTCTCCACTATGAAGATTGGAAAGGTGACCCACATTGGATAAAATTCTTCTTTTTAATGCCATAGGATAGGGTCCTTTTTCCACCATAGTAACATCATGATTGGCCTCCAGAAGCAGAACATCCAGATTTTGTAAATGAGAGATTGTGTACTCATCATAACAACCTAAATCCGTAACCACCGCCACAGATTTTTCTCCACAGCTCACCCGATAAGCCACAGGATCTCTGGTATCATGAGAAACACTGAAGGGTAAGACGGAAAGATCTCCGATTTGAAAGCTTTCATCCTTTAGAATAGGTCGTAAAAGCTCCTTGGGGAACTCCTTCATGGCATCACAAAGTAAAATTCCCTGTAATGTTCCCAGGGTGGCATAAACGGGGATATAGTATTTTCTGCAAAGGCTTCCTATGGCCTTAATATGATCGATATGTTCATGGGTGACACAGATTCCCTCAATATCTTTACAGGATATATCCAGGCCTCTTAATGCCGACTCTATACTCCGGATTCCTACCCCCGCATCCAAAAGGATATGGTGTGCTCCGGAGGAAACAAAACTTACATTTCCGCTAGATCCGCTGGAAATACTGGCAAATCTCATCTCTTACTCTTTCTATACTCTCTTCCGTATTAATTACTAGTTGTGCCTGCTCTTTAAAGCGCTCAACGATTTGGCTGTGAATAATCTGAAAGGCTTCTTCTTTCTCCAGTCCCCGACTTTCTATTAGCCGTTTACAACGTGTTTCCTCCGATGCATCCAGATAAAAAATCAGGTCACATTGAGAAAGAAAATCCTGATTGGGCAAAGCCGTCTCCACTGCAAGCTTTTCTCCCAGCAATCTTACCCGCTCTATTTCTTTAGATACTTCTTGAAAAACCAAAGGATGAATCAATTCTTCCAAATGCTTCTTTCTCTCCGGCTCAGTAAACAGCAGAGTTCTAAGTCTTGAAAAGGATAAAGCTCCCTCCTTTGTAAATACTGAAGCGGGCAAAAGCTTTTTTATTTCTCTTAAAACAGCTTCTTCTTGATATAATGCTTTAGCCAACTCGTCCATTCGTAAAATACGATAGGAAAAGTCCCCTTGGAGGATGGAAAGTACGGTGGATTTTCCGCTGGCAATCCCTCCGATTACCCCAATGATTTCCTTCTTCACCCTTTCCGCCTTTCCCATTCCTCCATTAAATAAGCCCTGGCTTCTTCCAAGCCTTCCTCCGTAAAGGGAAAGCTTTTATAGCTTTTCTCCTCTTCTTTCGTATAAGCAAAGGCAAAGGGCTCCGGCCAGCAGGCTACCAACAAATGGTTCTCCCCTTCTTCTTCCTTTTTTTCCATAAAATACCGCATTCCCTGAAAGGAGGCGGTATATCTTTCCTTTTTTAAAAAGCTAAGGGGCATTAAATCCTTCTTCTCAATTTCCATTTAGTGAGCCTCATCCCAGTTATTTCCTACAGTGGCCTCTACAATCAAGGGTACCGGCAGGGAAACCACATGTTCCATAGCGGAAACCAGAATATCCTTTACGGTCTCCAGCTCCTCCTTTACAACTTCCAATAAGAGCTCATCATGGATTTGAAGAACAATACGGCTTTGGCAGTTCTTTTCTGTTAGCTTTTGATCTACAATCACCATAGCCTTTTTGATAATATCCGCAGCAGTTCCCTGAATAGGAGCGTTCATGGCTACACGCTCACTAAAGCTTCTTCTCATAAAGTTGGAGGCATGAATCTCCGGTAAAGGTCTGCGTCTGCCAAAAAGGGTCTTTACAAAGGAATGTTCTCTGGCAAAGGCTACTTCTCCGTCTAAATATTCCTTAACTTTGGGATAGCTTGTAAAATATCGCTCAATATACTCCTTGGCCTCCTGCCGGGAGATGCTTAAGCCTTCGGAAAGCCCGAAGGCGGAAATGCCGTATACAATACCGAAGTTCACCGCCTTGGCATTTCTTCTAAGCTCCGGCGTTACCTCTTCCAAAGGCACGTGGAACACTTCGGAAGCGGTTACTCTATGAATATCCGCATCCTTCCTGTAGGCTTCAATCAGTTTTTCATCCTTGGACAAAGAAGCTAAAAGTCTAAGCTCTACCTGGGAATAGTCCGCATCCAGAAAAACAGATCCCTCCTTAGGAATAAAAACTGAACGGAATACCCTTCCCATCTCCGTACGAATCGGAATGTTCTGTAAATTCGGTTCAGTGGAAGAAAGCCTTCCTGTTGCAGTTACCATCTGCTGGAAGCTTCCATGGATTCTTTGATCCTCTCCCACATAATTACTTAGTCCCTCCGCATAGGTGGAGTTTAACTTGGAATAGGTTCTGTATTCCAGGATTTTCCCTACAATAGGATAGTCTTCCTGTAATTTTTCCAAAACATCCACCGCGGTGGAATATCCGGTCTTCGTCTTCTTTCCTCCGGGAAGCTGCATTTTCTCAAAAAGGATTACACCCAACTGTTGAGGAGAATTAATATTAAATTCTTCTCCTGCCATAGCATAGATTTCTTCCTGCAACATGGCAATATTCTTCTTCAGCTCTTCTCCGTAGGACAGTAGAGCCTCCTTATCTACTAAAATTCCCGTCTTCTCCATACGGAAAAGCACGGGTACCAAGGGCTCCTCCACATCCCGATACAATTCCCACTGTTCTGTCTCTTTCAGTTCCTGAAAAATTCTATCCTTGGCTTGCAGGCAGACAAAGGCGGAATACAATCCCTCTTCAACAGGATTTTGAAGCTCCTTCTTCCCGGGCAGCACAAGATCCATATAATCTCTGGCTAAATCATCATAGGCATAGGAGTCCTTTAAGGGATTTAAAAGATAAGCGCCAAGAGCCAGGTCATGAATTTCTCCCTCTAAAAGTCCCTCCCAAAGATGATACTGTTCTTTTAATTGCAGAGTAAAATATTCTCCCTCCTTGAACAGTTCTTTAAGCTCCTCTTCACAAAGGTATAGTGGAATCCGATAGAGTCTTGTGTCGGAAAGACAGAGATACACATACGGCTTTTTCTCCTCAGAGGAATCCGCTTGCAGAAAAATTCCGGCAGTTTTTTGTTTTTTTGCATCCTTAAAGGCAATTTTGGCAAGGTAAGGATCTTCCACATCCTTCCAGGCCGGAAGACTGATCTTTTTCTCCGTTATACTTTCCGCCTCTTCAAAGCGGGAATAAAGGGAACGAAATTCCCACTTTCGAATCAATTCCTTACTTTCGGAATTGGCATAGTTTTCCCACTTACAATCGGAAAAGTTCAAGGTGATAGGCACATGGATATTGATGGTGGCCAGCTCTTTGGAGAGCTTCGCCAATTCAAAATTCTCCTTAAGATCCTTTCCGGCACTTGGTTTTCTGGGCACCTTAAATTCAGGATCCTCTGCATGGGCATAGGCCTCTTCAATACTTTTATATTTTTGGATAATCCAGGTGGCGGTTTTTTCTCCCATTCCCGGAACTCCCGGAATATTGTCGGAGCTGTCACCCATAAGAGCCTTCAAATCAATAAACTCTATAGGGCTTACGCCCCATTCCTCCTCTACGTCCTTGGGATAATAGGAGTAAACCTTGGTCTCTCCCTTGGAGGTTTTGGGAATGCTGATTTTAATATGTTCATCGGAGAGCTGTAAAAGGTCCCGATCTCCGGAGACCACTACCACTTCCTTTCCCTCTGCCTGCATTTGCTTGGCAACGGTTCCCAAAATATCATCTGCTTCAAAGCCCTCCATCATCAGGAGGGGCATATGCATTTTCCGTAAAAGCTCCTGCAATAAAGGAACCTGTTCCTTCAGCTCCTCCGGCATTCCCTTTCTGGTACCCTTATATTCCGGGAAAAGCTTATGACGAAATGTAGGTTTCGGTACATCAAAGGCCACCGCCACATATTCTGTTTCTTCCACCTCTATTTCTTTAAACAAAATGTTTAAAAAGCCATAGATGCCGTTGGTGGGAATTCCCTCTTTGTTGTTCAAAAAAGGAACCCCGTAGAAGGCTCTGCTCAAAATACTATGACCATCGATTAATAAGATTTTCTCTCTTTTCAATGCCTTACTCCTATCCTATAAATCCGTACAAACTATACCAGGCAGAAAAGAAAACTGCCCAAAAAAGAAGGGAATGAACCACAATTCTTAGTCCCCTGAAAAAATGGTTTTGGAAGATAAAAAAATTGGCTTCTTCTATTAAGTTTTGATAGGATTTTTCCAGCTGCAGCTCTTCCTGTTCTCCCTCCAGGCTCTGCAATCCCTCATAGATCATATGGGTAATTCTAAGCTCTTCCCGGCAGTCTTTGCAGGATTCCATATGCTCCAAAAAGGACTCACATTGTTCCTCTTCCCAGTTGCCCTGGATAAAATCATTAATGTATTTTCTGGCCTCTAAACAATTCATTTTTCTCCCATTTTCTTGATAAAGGACTTGCAAAGAAAAGAAAAAAGTGGTAACCTAGGTTCTGTTCTTGCCGCCGTGGCGGAATGGCAGACGCACTTGACTCAAAATCAAGCGGGAAACCGTGCCGGTTCGAGTCCGGCTGGCGGCATGAAGGAGAGAGAAATCTCTCCTTTTTTTATGCCATTTTCCAGTCCTATAAAATTCTATAGCTCATTAAAATCCGCTATTACAATACGCTTATTCGATCAGCTTATTCGATTAGTTTATTCGATTAGATTTTTCGATTGGATTTTTCGATTAGATTTTTACAATCCTCTTCTTGCGATTTTCTCTTATCCTTATTTTGTACCGAAAATTCTGTCTCCCGCATCTCCCAAGCCCGGGCAGATGTAGGCATTTTCATTCAACTCTCTATCCAGATTTCCTACATAAATCTGCACGTCCGGGTGAGCTTCATGCAGCTTCTTTACCCCTTCAGGAGCGGCAATGATACAAACAAATTTAATCTTCTTTCCCCCGTGCTTTTTAATCTGGCTGATAGCATCCACTCCGGAGCCGCCGGTAGCCAACATGGGATCGCAAACCACAATAATTCTTTCTTCGATGGGGTTTGGCAATTTACAGAAATATTCCACCGGCTTATGGGTTGTTTCATCTCTATACAGACCGATATGTCCAATCTTTGCGGAAGGAACCAAGGCTGTAAGTCCGGAAACCATTCCCAGTCCCGCTCTTAAGATAGGAACAATTGCCAGCTTTCTTCCGGCAATAACCAAGGTCTCTGTCTTTTCGATAGGGGTTTCCACCGGCATTTTTGTCATAGGAAGGTCGGACAAAGCCACAAATCCCATCAGCATGGCAATCTCTTCCACCAACTGGCGAAACTCATTGGTTCCGGTATTTTTATCTCTTAAAATAGAAATTTTGTGGGTGATTAAGGGATGGTCTAAAATAATTACATTCTCTCCAAATTCGTTCATGGCTTTTCCTTTCCTATTGTTCTAATCCAGGGTACAAGTAATCCTTACTCCGTTAAGACGATAGTACAGAGTATTTTCTTTTTCAAGTCTTTTCTGTTTCTTTTATAATTCCAATAAATAAGCCCACTGTTTATTCTGAAACATCGCCCCATATAAAGCGTGGCTTTTTGCTGTTTTTACTTTTATCTCTCTTCTTTTTTTACAATATTGTTCTTATCTTTATAGATATGTTGAGGAGGAACAATACCCCGTACAGGAGATAAGGGATAAATATTGGAATGAGAGCAAAGAATGGTTCCCGGATTCAGTACGGACTGACAACCTACTTCCACGTGTTCTCCCACAATGGCTCCAAATTTCTTTAATCCTGTTTCGATCTCTCCGTCTTCTGCATGAATCTTTACCAAGGTCTTGTCGGATTTTACATTGGAGGTTAATGCCCCTGCGCCCAGATGGGAGTATTCTCCTAAAATGGAGTCTCCCACATAGTTGTAATGGGGAGTTTGCACATGGGGGAAAAGTACCGCATTTTTAAATTCACAGCTATTTCCCAAGACACAGCCCTCTCCGGCAAATACATTTTCCCGTAAAAAGGCTCCCGGACGAACTTCACAGTTCGCCATAATAATAATATTCTCCCCCAGATATACATTGGGATAAAGCTTTACACTCTCATGGACAAAAACTCCTTTTTTCACTTCTTGAAAGCCTGAAGGAAGCTTTCCCTGCATAGCGGAAATCCAGGTTTTAATCTTCGGTAAGGCCTCCCAGGGATATTGACATCCTTCAAAAAGGGATTGGTAAGGTTCCTCTAAGGATGGATAAAAAGCTTTACATTCCAAGTCCTTCTTTTTCATCATTGCTCCTCTCTTTTTCAACACCATGCTTTATAAACCCTTTACCTTGTTGGTATTCTTTTCTACAAATGCTTCCAGCTTCCGCATATATTCTTCTTCCGAAATTTCTCCACCCTCCACATAGGAAAGCCCCTTCTCCCAAGAGGCGGTAAGGGTGGGATTCAATAAAGCCGGTATGGATTTGGAAAGAATCTGCACAATCTTTTCTCCCAGTTCACTGGGGCTCAATTGTTGATTCTTTTTTTCCAAATGAATATATTCATTTTTCTCAAGCTTGCTTAAAATTCCGGCTCTGGTAGCGGATGTTCCTATACCGGAACCCTTTATCTGGGCACGAAGCTCTTCATCTTCTATCAGCTTTCCCGCATTTTCCATGGCCAGAATCATACTTCCGGAGGTATATCGCTTAGGGGGCTGGGTTTCTCCCTCCTTTAGCTTAAGCTCCTGTAAATAAAGCTTGGCGCCCTTTTTCAGTTCGGAAAGCTTGGGATTACCGCTTTCCGTGACCGCTTCCTCTGAATCTAGATCATCCTGTTCCTGCCCGTTTCCTTTTCCGGCAAGATCTCCGGTAGATGCTTCTTTATTTTTCTCTTTCTTTTGGTAAAGGCAAAGATATCCCTCCTTCGTCAATACTTTTTCGTTGGCGGTAAAACACTCTCCCGAAACTTCAATTTCTAAAGCTATCCTTTTGTACTCTGCGGCAGGATAAAAAATGGACAAGAAACGACGAATAATAAAGTCCAGCACCCTCTTTCCCTGATAGGAAAGGGAATTATATTGTCCTGCTCCCTGTCCCGTAGGAATAATGGCATAGTGATCCGTTATCTTTTTGTCGTCTGTATAGCGGGAACGGGCAATGGATTTTAAACTGTCCATGGCAAGAACCTCTTTGGCATACTTTGCATAGGGGGGAAAAGACAAAAGTCCCTGAATATTTTTCTCGATTTCCTTAGCTACCGCAGTGGATAATACTCTGGCATCCGTACGGGGATAGGTACACATTTTCTTCTCATAAAGCTCCTGTACAAGCTTTAAACACTCGTCAGGACTGATTTTTAAAGACTTGGAACATTCGTTTTGAAGCTCCGCCAAATTATAGAGCAATGGCGGATTTTTACTTTCCTTCTTTTTTTCCAGAGCAGTTACTCTTCCTTCCCTGGGTAGTGGGGAAAATACCCCCAAAAATTCCTCTCCCTTTTCCTTTTGTAGAAAGCCGATATTTTTGTATAAATCCTTCTCTTTATAATAAGGGCTATCCTCTCTGCTTCGAAACTCACAAAGAAGACCGGCTTCCCCTCCCTCTTCCAGGGAAAAATCCCCCAGAGCTTTATAGAAGACAGTCTTTTGAAAACGACGGATTTCCCACTCTCTTTGGACAATCATAGCCAAAACGCAGCTCATCACTCGTCCCACAGCAATCAGAGCACTTTTTTCCTTGCCAAGGCTTTTTGCCAAAGCTCTGCCATACCTTAAGGTCAATACTCTGGAAAAATTAATTCCCATAAGATAATCTTCCTTGGCTCGTAAATAGGCGGCTTTGGCTAAAGAATCATAGGCGGATTCTAGCTTTGCTTCCCGAATTCCTCGAAGAATCTCTTCCTTAGTTTGTGAATCAATCCAAACTCGTCTTTCCTCCGCCTTTAAGTTCTTGCAAAAGGAGGCTACCAAACGGTAAATGTATTCGCCCTCCCGTCCGGAGTCGGTACAGACATAAATGCAGCCGATATCTTCCCGTTCCATCAGGCCTGTAACCTGTTGAAATTGCTCTTTAACGGAAGGAATCACCTCATAAAGAAATTCCTTGGGAAGGAAGGGAAGGGTTTCCATACGCCAACTCTTGTACTTCTCGTCATAAACCTCCGGATAGCTCATACTGACCAGATGTCCTACACACCAGGTAAAGATATGCTCTACCGCCTCAATATAGCCCCTTCTTCCGGAAGAGTTGGTATTTACCCCCAAGGCTTCCGCAAATTGCTTGGCTACAGAAGGTTTCTCCGCAATATATAAATTTTTTTTCTTTCCTACATCTGTATTTGACATGAAATCTCTATATTTTCTATAAATTCCTTCTTAGCATATTTAAATCAATCTTTGCCGAAAACGATAGATAGTTTCAGAATGGTAGGTGGAGCCTGCAGCTACAATAGGGGCAAGAAAGTTAGGAACATTGATGGCATCCGGATAGTACTGGGTTTCAAAGCAATATCCGCTATGGGGCTCATAGCTCACTCCGTCCTTTCCCATATCCTCCGCCATTAAAAAATTGGCGGTATAGAACTGAATTCCCGGACAATCCGTTTCTACCAACATTTCAATGGCTGTTTTCTTGGAGTAAGCTATAGCTGCTTTTCGAAGGCTTCCCGCTTCCCCGTCCACACAGAAGTTATGATCATATCCCCCTGCCGCTAAAAGCTCCTTATCTTTCTTAAAGGCTTTCTCAAAAATCGGTCTTTCCTCTCGGAAATCAAAGGCCGTTCCCGTAACAGGACGAATCTCTCCCGTAGGAATCAAAAATTCATCGGAGGGAGTATAGTGGGAAGCAAAAATTCGAACACTTTGTTCCGCTATATTTCCCTGGTCATGACCGGATAGATTAAAATAGGCATGATTGGTAAAATTCATCAGGGTATCCTTATCCGAATTTCCCTTATAGCGAATATGCAAAGCATTATCCTCCGTCAACTCATATGTCACGGAAAAATCCATATTTCCGGGAAAGCCCTGGTCCATATCTTTGGAAAAAAGGGAAAAACAAATGGAATTTTCTCCCTTTTGCTTGGCCTGAAACAGTCTTCTGCCAAAATATTCCGGACCGGAATGGCAGTTGCTATGCTGCTTGTCATTTAAAAACAAATGGTATTCTTTCCCATGTAGCTGAAAACGTCCCCCACTAATACGGTTGGCATTTCTTCCGACCACCTCTCCCATATGTCCCGGGTTTTCCATTAAATCTTCCCAGTTTTCAACGGACAAAAGCACATCCACCAATTTCCCGCTACGATCCGGAAAAAGAAGGGATAGCCAGACAGCGCCAAGGTCGGTGAAAACCGCCTGTACCCCATTTTTATTTTCCAGAGTATAGCGATGCACTTCTCTTCCATCCACAAAGTTCCCACATTTTTCAATACGCATAGCAAGCCTCCTGAAAAAAAGGAGTGTGAAAAAGAAAGTAAATCCCCCTCATTCACACCCCCTACACTTTATCTTTTTTGAATATATCCAAGCTCTACCAAAGTTTCCGCGGAAAGTACTCCACCGCCGGCTGCCCCTCTAAGGGTGTTGTGACTCAGTCCCACAAACTTGAAATCGAAAAGATTATCTTCCCGTAATCTTCCGATGGAGATTCCCATTCCCTTTTCAAAATTCACATCCGTAAGAACAGATGGTCTGTTGTCCTCTTCCAAATACTGAATAAACTGCTTCGGTGCAGAGGGTAAATTCTTCTCCTGGGGTAAGCCCTTGTAATTTCTAAGAGCGGAAATCAACTCATCCTTAGTAACCTTCTTCCGGAAACGAATGGAAACTGTAGCAGTATGTCCGTTTAAAACAGGAACGCGGATACACTGAGCACTTAAAACCAATCCCTCCTTCAGCTTAATGCCGTCCTCTGTATAAGTTCCCAATACACGAAGAGGCTCCTTCTCGGACTTTTCTTCCTCTCCGCCGATATAAGGAATGATGTTTCCTACCATCTCAGGCCAGGTCTCAAAGTTCTTTCCTGCACCGGATATCGCCTGATAGGTGGAAATTACACACTCATAAGGCTCATATTCTGCCCATGCTGCTAAAGCAGGAGCATAGGACTGGATGGAACAGTTAGGCTTAACCGCAATAAAACCTCTCTTGGTTCCTAAACGCTTTCTCTGCTTTTCAATCAGCTGATAATGTTCCGGATTAATCTCAGGAACTACCATGGGAACATCCTCTGTCCAGCGATGTGCAGAGTTGTTGGAAACCACCGGAACCTCTGCCTTGGCATAGGCCTCCTCGATGGCTTTGATTTCCTCCTTCTTCATATCCACAGCGGAGAAAACGAAGTCCAAGCCCTGTACCACATCTTCTACCTTGGATACATCCTTAACCACCATCTTCTTTAATTTCTCAGGCATAGGTTCTTCCAGCTTCCAACGATCCCCTACCGCTTCTTCATATGTTAAGCCGCTGGATCTTGGAGAGGCGGCAAGACAAGCCACCTCAAACCATGGGTGTTCTGCCAGTAAAGTGGCAAAACGCTGTCCCACCATTCCTGTTGCTCCTAAAATACCTACTTTAAATTTTTCCATATCTTTTCCCTCTATTCCTCAATAACGCCTCTATTGTAGCATGGCAGGGTGATGAAAAAAAGTATTTTCCCTAACTATGCTTTACACCCTTTCCGCCTCTCTTGCCCTGCTTTAATCTTTGCAGGTTCAGGGTTTTACTTTCCAGCTCCACATTTTCCTCTGCAGCAAGAGAATATACCTTTTTAACATAATCCTTAGGCCGCAAACTCATAGCCAGTACACCCTTCGCTGTCTTTTTCTGTAAAGGTACTTCCGATAAAGAGAATCTTAGGAAGTAGGAATCCTCCGTTTCCAAAACAATATCCTCTTCCAAAACAGGCAGTACACTCAGGAGTCTATCCTCTTCTCCCAGTTTGGTGGCCTGGACCAGACGGTTCTGGGTGGCAAATTCTTCTCCCTTTACCCTCTTAATCTGAGCCTGTTCCGTCACAAAGAGAAGGGTTTCTTCCTCTAATACCTTTCGAATAAAGACTGCCACCACTCTTTCCTGCTCTGCAGAGAACTTACTCAGATTATCCAGGGGAACGCCTTTATCCTTAAACTTCGTAACCGGAACATCCAAGATCTTAATCTGGTGCATATTTCCTAAATCTGTAAAGAAGAGGAGACGATCCGTATTCTTACAGGGAAGTACATAGGCATAGTCCGCCTCAATACTTTCCTTATTTCTCTGGAAGGTACCCGGGTCTACACACTTTACATAACCAAAACGATCCTGCAAATAATATAAATCCATCTCTTCAATGGCAGTATCGTCATATACAGCTTCCCGGGCATCACAGATTTTCGTTTTTCTTTCCTTCCCGTAATCCTTTTGGATTTGCAGAAGCTCCTGCTCCAAATGAGCATAAAGCACCTTTTTGGAGCCCAAAAGCTCCTTATAGTTTTTAATGTTTTTCAGGCTTTCTCTATGGGACTTTTGCAGAGACAAAATCTCCAAGCCGATAAGCTTGGACAGGCGCATATCCAGGATGGCCTGAGCCTGTAAATCTGTAAATCGGAAACCCTCTATGGTCTTTCGAAAAACTTCATCCCTTTCCTTTAGCTGGATTAAAGATAAATCCCCCTGCATCAGAGCGGTTTTCGCATCCTTATGATTCTTGGCTCCCCGAAGCAGTGCAATGATGGCATCGATACAGTCCACCGCGGAAATCAAACCTTCCTCGATTTCCCGCTTTCTTTCTTCCTTTTCCAGTAATTTGGAGAACTTCGCCTCCAGTCTTTCTACCTGAAAGCCAAGATATTCTTCTAAAATTCTCTTCAAAGAAAGAGTTTCCGGTCTTCCATGGGCAATGGCCAACATATTGACCGGGAAGCTGTCCTCCAGCTTGGTCTTTTTATAAAGAATATTTTCTATCTTTTCAATATCCGCTCCGGACTTTAACTC
>NZ_CABSXI010000053.1:0-14740 GCF_902481605.1 uncultured Oribacterium sp.
CCCTCGGTACTTAACAAAAGCGAGCGAAGCGAAGCTTGCGTTTAGTACCGCTAGCCGGGGCGAACTTAGCGGGAGCGTGCCTTGTGGCTAAAGGGTAGCTAGTGCTCCGAAGCTCCCTATATATGCAATTCCCTTGCGTTTAGTACCGCTAGCCAGCCAAGCTTAGCAGGAGCATAGTTAAAAGGTTCTAGTCTCCGAAGCTCCGCATATATGCAGTCCCCCTTGCTATTATCCATTTTCAAGTAGTTAAAAAAGATTGAACCGCCCTACAGCCTTGATTTATAAGGGTGTAGAGCGGTTTTCATCAACACGTTTTGTCCTATAACTCGATTTTTAGATAAAAAAAAGAACCCCGAAGGGTTCTTTTTTTATCAACACAAATTACTCTGTGTAGTATGTCTTTGCTCCTACTGTAACAGCATTTGGATGATCTGTGCTAGAAACAGTGTAAAGCTTCTTCTCACCATTGTAAAGAACTACACCGTTCTTGTCAGTAGCATAGTAGATATCATTGCTGTCCTTTAAGTTAGTCTTGCTAGCCTGTACAGAACCAGCAGTGTTAACCAATACCTGTCCTACAAGAGAACCTGTAGAAGAAGTGTTGAAGTAGTTAACGCCAGTGCTTGTAGCTGCTAACTTCTTAACGTTAGCGGACTGAACTTCAATTCCAGCATAGTTGGAATCATCGTTGTTAGCCTTAAGAACTACACCGTTCTTAGCGTACTTCTTAATCTTAGCTACATAATCATTTGCAGCCTCACCGCTGTTGTTGAAGTACATCTCGTATGTATCATCATCGAAATCTACCTTCTGGTATCCGGTCTTTCTGGAACCGTCCTTCTCACCATCACCGGAGAAGTAGTATACCTTACCGGGAATAGTAAGTCCTGCGTACTGTGTACCAGCAAGATCCTGATAATCATTGTCGCCTACACCGGATGCAGCGTCGAAGTTGTCACGTCCGTTAGGAGAACTTACTAAGCCGGAAACCATACGGCCAAACTCATCGAAGGCATATACCTTACCCTTAATCTTCTTAACCTTATTCTTAACGATCTTACCGCTGTTATCTGCATACCACCAAGAAGCGGAATCGTTCTCATAATCCTTCTGAATATAGGACTCAGCCGGAACAGCCCAAATCCACTGGTTCTTTCTAGCACCGCCATCGCCGTTTACATAAACAACGCTGTCAGATGTCATTGGCTTAGCGCTGAAAGAGCTTCCGGAAAGCTTTGTTGCTGTGGACCAATCCTCGATCATACGACCCTTCTCATCGAAGTAGTATGTCTGTCCGTTGATGGTCTTCTTCTTGTCACGAGAAATCTTACCGTTGTCATCAAAGTAGAACCAAGCAGTGCTGTCCTCACCGTTGTCGTTTACAGTTAACTGTACCCAACCGTGCTGAGCAGAACCGTCATCAAATCCACCGTAGTAGTACTTAGCAGTTGTCCAAGCGTCATCTCCGCTTACAAGAGCAGACTCATCGCCTAACCAACCGTAAAGCATCTTACCTTCCTGGTCGAAAAGATACTTCTTGCCGTTGATAGTATGGATATCAGAAATAGTGAGCTTGTCATTCTTATCTCTGTAAGCCTTACCGTCTGCACCGAAGTACATCCATCTCTTATCGTTTCCGTCCTCTGTGGACTCGTCGAAGGATACCCACTGGTTAGTAACCATAGCACCGTCGCCGTTTACGAAATAGTAATCATCGTTGTTCTGAACAACTTCGTTCTTAGCCATGTTTCCATCGGATCCAAGGTAGAACCAGTAGTCTCCGGACTTTCTCCAAGCATCAGCAACAGCATTTCCCTCGTTGTCAAGGTACTGCCACTCACCTGTGGAATTGTTCCAGCCTGCAGCAAAAGTTACTGCAGAAGCTCCAATAGCAAGTAAAGCTGTTGCAGATAAAGCTGCAACCAATTTTGTTTGCTTTCTCATAATTAATGCACTCTCCTTTTTCATTCATGGAAATAATAATCCAAGTTGCGTGACGATTATAACCCTTAATTCTCTTCCATTCAAGAGTTTTTCTAAAGAAATTCTAATTTTTCTTTATTTTTAGGGCTCGCCCCGTTACCTGTCCCACTATAAACGATGTTTTCCTCTTTGTCTATTACAAAGGAAAAACAAATGCTTACGAAGTTCTTAAGCTAATTCTTAATACTTTCCTAATCAATTCTTTTGTTTTATAGCCGTATGCCCCTGTTGTATGGGATTTTCCATAATACTATTTGTAGCTAAGTATCGTTATGGGGTTCTAATGATTTTTACTCTCCCAGCTTAACCAGTCTCTCTTCTTCAAAGGACTTCTTCATGGCGAAGCAGATTTCTGTTGCCCGGGTTCCGTCATATACGGAAAGATTAGGCTTTTTCTTTTCGATAATACACTGAATAAATTCCTGCATTTCTAAAAGATATGCCTCATCGAATCTTTCCGGGAAGCTTTCCACACATTCCTGTCTTGCTCCATAACGGTCATAAAGGATGGCCAGATTCTTCTCCGGCACGGGACTGATCCTGATGCTGCCTTCCGTTCCCACAATCTCTGTTTCAATATGATAGCCGTGAGCTGCGGTTCTTCCCACATGAAGCTCCGCAATTCCTCCATTTTCCAGCTGGAACAATGCCGCACCGGTTTCTGTATCATTGCAGGATAAAAATTCCGGATGCTTGAAATTTGCTCCCAGAGCATATACTTCCTTCACTTCACTTCCTAAGAACCAACGAATCAAATCCACATCATGGCTAGCCATATCGATAAATAGGCCTCCGCTGGTTGGGGCAAACTTGATAGCACCCTCTACAGCCGCCTCCGGATCGATTCCTGTTGCCTTTACCATATAGGGAGTTCCGATAGCACCCTCTTCAATCTTTTTCTTCGCGTAACTGTAAGAGGGATCAAAACGGCGCATAAATCCCAAGAAGAATACCTGGTCGGGATGGGCCTCCACTGCCTTCTCCGCCTTCTTACATTCTTCCACATCTACTCCAAGAGGTTTTTCCGTAAAGACATGGAAGCCTTTAGCTAGAGCCTTTTCAATCTGATCACAGTGACAGGGGCTGGAGCTTACGATAGCTACCGCATCTAAATCTGCCTTGTCCAGCATCTCTTCATAAGAAGTAAAAGTTTCTGAAACCTTCAATTCTTCCTTTGCATACTGTAATTCCGCTTCCATAATGGAGCAGGCAGCCACCAGCTTTGCTCCGGGAATTTTAAAGGCAATGTTTCTTGCGTGTACCTTTCCTAAGCGTCCCAGTCCTACGATGCCCACTTTAATCTCGCTCATATTTTTCTCCTATTGTTGTATGTTTTCTATTTTGTATTGTTTCCATAAAAAAATCACGGATTTGTTCACTAACAGTGGAGTTATTCTTGCCCACATTTTTTTAGGAACAAATCCGCTTTAGATTCATTTTTCAGCTATTCAATTTTCGATGGAATAGACCTGATAGAAATTTGTCTTATTTCTTTTTCTTCTGCATTCTCTCTCTTGTTACGTCAAGAAGTACGGCTCCGATGATTACCAAACCAAGCACCAGGTTCTGCCAAGCGGAGGGTACGGAAAGCAGGGTGAATCCATTTCTGAGTACCGCAATGATTAATGCGCCCAGCATGGTTCCTACCATGGTTCCCTTTCCTCCCATAAAGGAAGCTCCGCCGATAATGCAGGCTGCGATAGCATCGGTATCGTAAGGCTGGATAGCATTTGCACCGTTGGAGATTCCGGAACGACCGATGGATACGATCCCTGCAAAGCCTGCCATAAAGCCGGAAAGCACATAGCAGAAGGTTAATACATTGTCCGCATTGATTCCGGAAAGACGGGTAGCCTCCATATTTCCTCCGGCACAGTAGATGGAACGACCCAAGGCAGTTTTTGTCAGAAGGATATGCATAAGAATGTAAATCAAAATTACCACTACGAAGCTGATGGGAAATCCCCCTAAGATGGTGGCACTTCCCAGTACCATGATACCTTCTGCTCCGGTGTTGGAGAAGCTGATCATCTGAGAGGAAGTGATAATTAAAGCTGCTCCCCAAAGCACGTTCTTCATACCAAGGGTTGATACGAAGGGGTGAGGCAGGTGAAGACGGGTAAGAAGAAGACCGTTAATCAGTCCCACAACACCGCCTACTACTAACACAGCCAAGAACAAGAATACCGGATTGGTCACTCCCATTCTTACCATAGCTCCTGCTACGCAGGCTCCGAAGGTTGCCGTAGCGCCTACAGAAAGGTCGATTCCTGCGGTAATCAGGGTAAGCAACATTCCGGTGGAAAGCAGGGCGTTAAAAGAGGTCTGCTTTAAGATGGACATTAAATTCGCCTTATCCAAGAAGTTGGGAGAAGCCAATGCCAATGCGATACACAGAATGATCAGTGCCGCAAATGTTCCAATATAATTACTTAAATTTCCTAATTTTGATTTTTGCATCTTATACCTCCCAAGCTGCTTTCATCACGGATTCCTGATTGAAAGCATCTGTACTTCTTGACATTTCTCCGGTGATTCTTCCTTCGCGCATTACCAGTACCCTGTCACTCATTCCCAGGATTTCCGGCATTTCGGAAGACACCATGATGACACATTTTCCCTCTTTTACCAAACGGTTAATCACCTGATACACCTCAACCTTGGCCCCTACGTCGATTCCTCTGGTAGGTTCATCCAGGATATAGATGTCCGCATTGGTATTTAACCACTTTCCGATAACCACCTTCTGCTGGTTTCCACCGGAAAGCTGTCCTACTCTTTCTTCTTGGCTTGGGCACTTAATGCTTAGCTCCTGAATTCTGCCCTCACCCATGCTATCCATATCCTTCTGACTTAAGAACAAGCCCTTCTGATAGCCCTTCAAATTTGCTAAAATCAGATTGTTCTGAATGGACTCATTTAAAATCAGTCCCTGTCCCTTCCGGTCCTCGGTCAGGAAAGCAACTTTTGCCCGGATAGCATCTTTGGGATTCTTAATATCCACCTTCTCTCCACGGATATAGATTTCTCCTCCGTCAATGGGATCCGCTCCGAAGATGGCTCTCATAGTTTCCGTCCTTCCCGCACCTACCAGTCCGGAAAATCCCAGTACTTCTCCGCCGTAAGCCTTAAAGGATACATTGTGAAGCACGCCCTTGCGGTGAAGATTCTTTACTTCCAATAAGGGCTTTTCGGAACGCACGCCTGCCTCCTTCGGGAATTGGTTATCCAGAGAGCGGCCTACCATGGCCTTAATAAGGCTGTCATTGTCCCAATCCGCCACGTCCTTGGTATCAATGTATTCTCCGTCACGGATAACGGTAATCCGGTCGCAGAGCTGGAATAACTCCTCCAGCTTATGGGACACGAAGATAATGCCAATCCCCTGCGCCCGTAAATCTCTACAGATTTTCAAAAGCTCTTCTACCTCTTTTTCCGATAAGGAAGAGGTAGGCTCATCCATGATGATGCACTTGGCATTGGCCAGAAGGGCCTTGGAGATTTCAATCATCTGCTGTACACCCATGCCGTAGTGTCCTGCCGGCTTCCGCACATCCACATCCAATCCCAACTTCTTCATCATGTCCTGAGCTATCTGGTGCATTTTTCCATAGTCCAGTAATGGCCCTTTGTGAATCCACTTGTTGATAAACATATTGTCGGTTACCGAAAGCAACTTCTCAATATTCAGTTCTTGATACACGCAGGATATTCCCGCAGAAATGGCCTGCTGTGGAGTTTTAAATTGTCTTTCCTGTCCTTCTACGATGATCTGCCCCTCATCCGGATGGTATACCCCAGTTAATACTTTAATCAGCGTAGACTTTCCTGCTCCATTCTCTCCGATCAATCCTAAAATCTCGCCTTTACGTACATCTAACTGCATCTTGCTTAGCGCAACCACACCGGGGAAGGTCTTGCGTACATCCTTCAGTTGTACAATACTTTCCTTCATGCTTTCCCCTTTATTTTACTCTTGTGTATAGTGCCTGTTATGATTTTCACAAAAATGTCTTTGAAAAAAATTTCTTTTTTATCTTCTTTCAAGAAAAGGGATGTTTTCTTATGAGGAGAAACATCCCTTTGTTGTGCTTAGATTCACTTCATTTTGCTCGGAAGCATCCGCTATCTTCCGGCTGATTTGATTTTCAAAGCTATGATTACTTTCCTAAGTAAGAGTTCAGGTCATCGAGTCTCTTCTGCGCGTTGTCCTTTGTGATTACGGATACGCCGGAGTTGATGAACTCTGGAAGCTCTGTTCCGTTTAACTTTGCTACAGTTGCCGCTACAGACTTGTATCCCATGTCATAAGCTTCCTGTGCAACGGACATAGACTCTGTTCCGTCAAGGATAGCTTCACATGCGGACTTGATGCCGTCGAAGCCCATGAAAATGGTATTCTTGTATGCTTCGTTACCCTTAGCTGCTCTTGCTGCTGCGATAGCCATATCGTCATTGTTACAAGCGATGATAGCGATTCCTTCCGGGTGGTTCTGCATAATAGCTTCCATAGAAGTTACAGCCTTATCTGCTACTGCGTCAGCATACTGGATTTCCTTCTCCAAGAACTCTCCGCCTGCTTCATTGATACCTTCCTGATATCCCTTCAGTCTTGCAGTTGCTGTTCCGTCTCCCTGTACTCCGGAAATGGAGATGGCCTTAATCTCTGTCCAGCCTCTCTTCTTTGCTTCCTCAACAGCAGCCTTTCCGCCTTCCTTTGCCGCAGTGTCATTTGCAGTTCCTACGAAGGATAATACTTCCTTAGCATCGATATTGGTATCTACTGCTACGATTGGCTTGGTCTGTCCTGCGATAAGAGTCTTAACCAGGTCAGCCTGTAATGGAGCGATAACATATCCGTCATAGCTTCCGGAGTTTAAGTCGGTCTCGATCATGTTCTGCTGCTCGTCATAAGCAGTCTCGGAGCTTGCACCCTTAACCTCAACCTTAACGTTTGGGTGATCCTTCTCAAATGCCTTTGCTCCTGCTACCACATAGCTCCAGTACTCGGAGGAGGTGGTCTTTAAGATTACGTCAATCTTGTAATCTCCTTCGAAGCTTGCTCCTGCCAAGGGATCCTCGGAAGAATCGGACTTAGCCTCAGCCTTCTCCTCTTTCTTCTCTTCCTTAGCTTCCTCGGACTTAGCCTCTCCGGACTTAGCCTCTTCGGACTTTGCCTCGGTTCCTGCATTTTCTGTCTTGGTCTCAGTCTTGTCACATCCTGTAAGAGCGAAGGAAAGAGCAGATGCTGCCATTAAAACTACAAGTGCTTTTTTAAACATTTTGATTACCTCTCTTATAAAATGGATTTTTGTTCCTCTTGGAACGGGTTATTTTATCGATCAAGAACTTTTCTCTTCTATATAGAAGAATTCCGCTCTTAGATTTCACTAAGTTGTACAGGGCGCTTCTCTAACAGAGACTTTCTTGCTGCCATAGCCACGCGTACGGATTCCAAACCGTCCTTACCGCCTACAGGCACTTCCTTGCCCTCTAATACTGCATCTACGAAGTCCTCCATTTCCGCAATAAAGGCATCGTTATATCTCTCTAAGAAGAACCATGTGGGCTTTGCTCCCTCCACACCGGATGCAGTGCTGATATAAGCTTCATTTTCCAGATTGTTGTTGTCCTGTACACAGCCCTTTTCGCAATGTACTTCCACTCTCTGGTCATAACCGTAGGGCGCCTGACGACAGTTGTCGATTACGCCGATGGCACCGTTGGCAAACTTCAAGGTTACGATAGCGGTATCCACATCGTCATACTTTGCAAAGTCAGGATTTACCAGGCAAGCGCCTACTGTGTTTACCTCGGTAATATCGGAGCCTGCAAGGTAACGAACCATGTCAAAGTCATGAATCATCATATCCATAAAGATTCCGCCGGATACAGCTACATAGGACATAGGTGGTGCTTCAGGGTCTCTGGAGCAAACCTTTACTACATAAGGCTTTCCTAACTGGCCGGATGCCACCACATCTCTTACCTTCTTGTGAGAACGATCGAAACGACGAACGAATCCAAGCTGTAATTTTACCCCTGCCTTTTCTACTTCCGCCAAAGCTTCCTTAATCTTATCCAAGTCGGTGTGGATTGGCTTCTCACAGAAAATCTGCTTTCCTGCTCTTGCGGACTGAATAATGAAATCCGCGTGGGTGTCTGTGGAAGAACAAATCAAAACTGCCTCTACTTCTTTGTTTTCAAAAACATCCTTAGGATCCTTGCTGCAGTTTGTGATGCCGATACCCTTAGCCCAGGCTTCCATCTCTTCATTTAAGAAGGGGTCTACTGCAACAATGATTTCTGCGTTAGGAAGACTGTTTTGGATGTTCATGGCATGAAGCTTTCCGATTCTGCCCATTCCCAAAAGTCCCATTTTTACTGTTTTTCCCATAATTCCTCCTTTTGTATTTTTACTCCGCTATCCTTCTTCGGAGCTTTTTACTTCTTTTGTGTTTTACTGCTTTACATTTTTCTCTATAGATTTACTTCGACAAGCTTGTTCCGCCAAATGTTCTATAGCTTTTTTCTGCAAGATTCTGATGAAGTGATGAACTATCTTGTTCCCGACTTATAGTCCGGTCTTCTCGTGAATGTACTTTCTGGCCTTGATAGCGTACTCTAACGGATTTGCCTTTGCAGGATCCTGCTCAGCCTCTACCAGTACCCAACCTTCATAGCCGGATTCTTCGATAATCTTGAACAATGGAGCAAAGTCCACATCTCCGTCACCGGGAACGGTAAAGCATCCTTCTCTTACGCTCTTTAAGAAGCTCCAATGATTCTTTCTGGACTCCTCTACCACAGCCTTTCTTAAATCCTTTAAGTGGATGTGGCGAACTCTGGAAATATACTTCTTTAAAACCTTCTCAGGGTCAATTCCTGCAAAGGAGCAATGTCCGCTGTCGAAAAGCAGGAACACATACTCGGGATCCACTTCCGCCATAAAGCGGTCGATTTCTTCCTCGGTCTGTACTACGGTTCCCATGTGGTGGTGGAAGGTAAGAATCATGCCCTCTTCCTTGGCAATCTTACCCAGCTTGTTTAAGCCCTCGGTAAGCTTCTTCCACTCCTCATCATTCATCACATACTTGCCTTCCAAAATAGGCTGATCCAGCTTTCCCTGGGTGCTGTAGCTTTGCTCGGAAACACCGATTCTCTTTGCGCCAACAGCCTTTAAGAATGCCAGCTCCTTACGGAAAGCCTCTTCTGTCTCCTCGTAGGGCTTGGAAATCAGGAAGGAGGAGAACCAACGGTTACAGATGGTTAAGCCTCTTAAGTCCAAAGCCTTCTTCAGCTCTACAGGATCTGTAGGATAGTGACTTCCTACCTCTGTTCCGGAAAATCCTGCCAAAGCCATTTCGGAAACGGTCTGCTGAAAGGTATTTTCCTTTCCCAAATCCGGCATATCATCATTGGTCCAGCCGATGGGGGCAATGCCCAGAGAAATTTTTTCCTTGTTTAACATAGTTTGCTCCTTTTTCTCAACTCTCGCAGCAATGCTGCTTTTATTTTCTACAAGAGAATGAGCTTCTGTTTCCTTCCTCTTGCTTAAAACTTTGCATCATGTAGCCAGGTGTAGCGCTCATCCTCGCAACGGTCTGTCTGGTTCCAGGGCTTTCCCGGCAAATGCCGAATCATCCAGCAGGTATACATCAAAAATCCCGGTGCTACCGCCTGGGGATGTAAGCATCCTCCGGGGATTGCGGAAAAGCTTCCGTCTACGGATTTGAATACCTCGTCTCCTACGAAGCTGGCGCCAAAGCCTTCCGGTCTGTCAAACTTGAAGTAATAGCATTCCGGCTGATCGTGTCTATGGGGCAGGTAGCCGGACCAGTTTCCTCTATCGTTTAAGACCTCTCCCAAAACCATGTTGGAAAGGGGGGCAATTTCATGGTCGAAAATGGTGTTTACCTGACGGTTGGCTACATTGCCAAACTTTCCCTTTGCGCCGGAGTAAATCCAGGGCGCATCCTTTGGCTCATAAAACTCTGTGGGAAAATCCTTTTCATTTTCCGTACACTGTACAAGAATTTCGCTATCCTCCAGAGCCCTAATCAAAACCTCTTTTCCCTTGGAAAGATGTACTGCATAGGGTCCTTCAGTAAAGACATCCTTACGGCTTCCTTCTTTTTCCGTTCCTTCATAGACAAACTTGATTTTTCCGGAGAGAAGCAATACGGCAAACTCTTCCTTTTCCTTGGAAAAACGTCTTTCCTCTCCCTTTTTCATCCGATATACCCGGATGTCCATCAGCATATCCCGGTATTCATTTTCATAGGTGCAAAGAATCTGCTCGCCCTCCGCACTGAACTCCGGATATCCAAATACTTTTTTCTCCATATTCCCTGACTTTCTTTAGTACTTTCTAGCCTCTTCTCTGTGACGAATCACTTCTTCGTAAGCTTCCTTCACGGATTCCTTCTTGGAAACTGCTGCCATTCCCACATCCCACCAAGCTTCATAGCCGTTGGTCATGGTCTTTGGAATGACCTTTAAGTCAAAGAGACAAGTTCTATCCTGCTTCTTCGCATCCTCTAAGGCCTCTTCCAATTCCTGGACAGTCTTACAGGTATAGGTCTTTAAGCCGTAGCCCTCTCCCACCTTGGCATAATCCACAAGAATCAGCTCGCCCTCAGGCTTCTGTCCTGTGGTATAACGGAACTCTGTGGCAATACTGCCTACGCCGTGGGTCATCTCCAGATTGTTGATGCAACCGAAGCCGCAGTTGTCAAAGACAAGGATGTTTACCTTCTTCTTTTCCTGCACGATGGTCATAATCTCGGAGTGAAGCATCTGGAAGGAGCCGTCTCCCAACACTGCATAAACTTCCTTCTCCGGCTCTGCCATCTTTACCCCAAGGGTTGCAGCAACTTCGTAGCCCATGCAGGAGTAGCCGTACTCTGCGTGATAAGCGTAGCGGGAATCTGTTGTCCAAAGCCTCTGCATACAGCTGGGAAGGGAGCCTCCTGCTGTGATTACGATACCGTCTGCAGGCATC
Organism: uncultured Oribacterium sp.; assembly: GCF_902481605.1. Taxonomy (NCBI): domain Bacteria; kingdom Bacillati; phylum Bacillota; class Clostridia; order Lachnospirales; family Lachnospiraceae; genus Oribacterium; species uncultured Oribacterium sp. The sequence goes on from NZ_CABSXI010000053.1 coordinate 10,988, forward strand.
TTTCTCCGAAGAGCGGCAATTGCTGCGGTCTGGGTAAGATAGCCTTTAGTCTTTTCCACAAACTCCGGAATGGTTCTTGGGTCTCTTTCCGGTACCAATGGCTCGAATCCCTCTTCCTTGTAGGCATATTCAGCTAAACGATTATATTCCTTATCCCATTCCGCCTTACAGCTTTCGATTTCTCCCTTGTAAGCGGAACGATAATTCTTTTCTCTTAATGCCTTAGCCAGTTCTTCCAAAGTAGCCTTGGCATCTCCTACCGCCTTGATGGCATCCATCTTATAGGCGTGGTAGCGGTTGTTGTTAATAGTAAGAACCTGCACTCCCTCTTCTCTGAAGAGCCACTTGGAGCCGGTGGTAAAGTCTGACAGGCGAGAACCGATAGCCAGCACCGTATCCGCTTCTTTGGCAATACGATTTGCCGCCAAGGTTCCGGTAACACCGATTCCTCCTAAGCAATACGGATCACTGGAGTGGCAAGCGCTCTTTCCGGCCTGGGTCTCTCCGAAAGGAATATTGAACTCCTTACAGAAGGCTTCCACAGCCTCTCCGGCCTCACTGTACTTTACGCCTCCTCCTACAACGATAAGAGGTTTCTTGCTCTTAGAAATGGCATCTGCCAAATCCTGCACTTCTTCCTTCGCCGCAGATACTCTGCTGATTCTGTGTACTCTCTTTTGGAAGAAATACTCCGGATAGTCGTAGGCTTCTCCTTCCACATCCTGGCAAAGACCGATAGCCACCGCTCCGCACTCGGAAGGATCGGTAAGGACTCTCATGGCCTGAATCAGGGCGGACATAATCATTTCCGGTCTAGTAATTCTGTCCCAGTATTTGCAAAGTGGCTTAAACGCGTCATTGGTGGTTACCGCAAGACTGCCTAAGTTCTCCAGCTGCTGTAAAACCGGATCCGGCTGTCTGGAAGCGAAGGTATCCGCTGGGAAAAGTAACAATGGAATATTGTTCACTGTTGCTGTAGCTGCTGCTACCAGCATATTTGCAGAACCGGGACCTACTGAAGAAGTACAAGGAATAATTTTTCTCCGATTATGCTGCTTAGCAAAGGCGATAGCCGCATGGCACATTCCCTGCTCATTTCTTCCCTGCATTACATGGAGGCTTCCGGGATTTTCGTCCAAAGCCTGACCGATTCCTAAAGCAATGCCGTGACCGAAGATGGTGAAAAAGCCTTCTACAAACTTGCTCTCTTTTCCGTCAAAGCACACATACTGCTGATCCAAAAACTTTACAATGGCCTGTGCCACCGTTAAACGAATTGTCTTCTCCATTTTTCACTCCTATACTCTGGCAATCATCTCTCCATACTGTTCTTTTTCTTCCTTAATGAAGGCCTGAAGCTCTTCAGTTGTAGGAAGATCCACGGAACAGTTGTTGGAGCGAACCATCATTGCCGCCTCTGCAGAACCGTTTTCCAAACAAACAATCATCTCTTCTCCCTTAAATAAAGAAGATAAAAATGCTGCATTGTAGCCATCTCCACCGCCGAAGCCCTTTCTGGCCTCTACCGGGAATGGCTTAATGCTATAGGCCTTTCCGTCCTTGGTATAGGCTGTAGAGCCCTTCATACCATGCTTGATAACCAAAATCGTGGCGTTTTGAGAGAACCAGTATTTAGCACTTTCCTCATCACTCATGCCCTTTTTGATGAACTGCTCTGTTAAGTCAAATTCCTCTCTAGAGCCGATAATCAAGTCCGCTTCCTTCGCCACCTGTGCATAATAGATGCCGATTTCATCCTGATTCTTCCAGTTATAGGCACGGTAGTCGATATCGAAAATGAGTTTTACGCCATTTTTCTTTGCCAGCATCACAGCCTTTAAGGCTGCCTCTCTGGAGGGGCTCTCCGCCAGCGCGGTTCCGGAAATCAGAATCGCCTTTGCCTTCATGATATATTCCTCATCAATATGCTCTACGGAAAGAGATAGATCCGCCGCCTGGTTTCTATACATCAGGATGGAGCTTTCCGACTTGGAGCGCATCTCGGTAAAGGTAAGTCCAAGCTTCTCTCCCTGCTGTGCCCGAACAATGTGACTGGTATCCACGCCCTTTTCGGAAAGGAAGTTAATCACGAAGTCTCCAAACTGGTCATCGGATACACAGGAGAAAAACCCTGCCTTTAAGCCATGCTTCTGTACTCCCAAAGCGGAGTTTGCAGGACTGCCTCCTACAAACATTTCAAAGAAATGCACCTGTTCCAAGGGCTTAAACTCTTCCTTTACTTCCTTGGAGTATGCCGGATTAAAATCAATGGCTACTCTTCCTAAAAAAATAATATCCAATTCTTTACTCTGATCCAATGAAAACAGTTCCATTTTTTCTCCTCCGAAAATTCTATTCTTTTCCTGCAAACACCAGAATATGGTGTTGTGCCGTCTTTTCTACTTCCTCAACTGCTCTTTTACTCATCTTATAGAAGTCTCCCTTGGGATTCTCCTCACAATATTCTTTACAAGCCTTTACCACTGCCGCAGCCAGAGCTGTTGCAATGTTTATTTTCTGAATGCCCAGGTGGCTGGCTCTTTGGAAGTCTTCATCAGAAATCCCTGAGCCTCCGTGAAGTACTAAAAATTGTTCCGGCAATGCCTGATGAATTTCTTCTAAAATATCAAACCGAAGCTTCGGTTCCCCGTCATAGTTACCGTGCTTGTTTCCAATGGCAATGGCTAAAGCTGTAACGCCCGTCTCTTGACAAAATCGAAGGGCATCTTCCTTCTTGGTATAGGCCACGCCATGATCCACACCGCCGCCTTCTCCCTTTCCTACTAATCCAAGTTCCGCTTCCACATCCGCATCATACTTTTTCGCCATTTCGATTACTTTTTTGGTATTAGCGATATTTTCCTCTATCGGAAGAAGAGAGCCGTCATACATGACGGAAGTGAATCCCATCTGAAGAGCCTTCTCAATAGTTTCAAAGGTCAAACCGTGATCCAAATGCACTGCAATATCAATAGAAGAATTCTTCGCTGCTGAAAGCATCATGGGCCCCATCAGTTCCAGCGGTGCTGTTCCGAATCTTGCCTCTGCCAGCTGCAAAATCACAGGAATCTCTAGTTCCTCAACAGCGGCCATAACTCCCATCAGACTTTCCATACTGTAAACACTCAGGGAGGCACAGGCTCTGTTCTCTTTTCTTGCATTTTCCAGCAACTTACTCATCTTTACCAGTGGCATTTGATTTTCCCCCTTAACTATCTAATACTTTCTCATTAATTATGAAAAATATTATCAATTCATTGCTTTTATGTCAATACAATTTGCAAATTATGGTTAATTTCTACCTATTTATGGGTAAGTTTTTGTAAAATTCAACAGATAAGCTTTGGAGATTTCATAAAATTTATAAGTTAACATAAAAAGGGACTTACTCATCCTGTTTTTTTAAGTAAAAAGCAGAATGAAAAGTCCCTTTTGGATAAAATCTAATTAATAAAGAAGCTTCACATGATTTTTCCCCAGCATCTCCACATAATCCTCCGGTGGACAGGTATCTGTAATCAGACAGTCAAAGTCCTGAAAATCCCCAAAGGTATAAAGAGCCGTTTTCCCGAATTTCGAATGATCCACCATCAGATTCTTGATTCTGGAGCGATCCAAAACCTCTTTTTTAATGTTGTATTCATACGCGGAGGCGTTTGTCATACCCTTCTGCAAAGATACTCCGGTAGCAGCCATAAAGGCCTGATCGATATTGTAAATCCGAAGCTGTTCCACCGTTTCCAATCCTACAAA
>NZ_CABSXI010000054.1:0-14727 GCF_902481605.1 uncultured Oribacterium sp.
AATTATAAGGTACATTCCAAGCTTTGCTTAATTGCAAAACAGACGGAACAGGGCATCCACTACATTACCCAGATCGGAACCGGTAATTACAATGAAAAAACTGCCACTTTGTATACGGATCTTTGCCTAATGACCGCAAATCAAAGCATCGGAAAGGATGCGGCAGAGGTTTTCCGTACCCTTCTTTTGGGAGAAACTGTGGAATCTACGGAGGCTCTTTGGGTGGCTCCCCACGGTTTACAAAATCGCATCCTGGAAAAAATCCAGGGAGAAAAGAAGAAATGCGAAGAGGGCAGAGGCGGCTATATCGGTTTCAAGTTAAATGCCTTGACGGATAAGGATATTATTGATGCCTTGATTGACGCGTCCAAAAGCGGTGTAGTGATTCAGCTTCTGGTACGAGGCATTTGCTGTCTCATCCCCGGAATTCCGGGAAAGACGGAGAATATCTCCGTTCGAAGCATCGTTGGTCGGTATCTGGAGCACTCCCGGATTTATCGTTTTGGACAGGGAGAGGAAGAGGAGCTTTACATTGCCAGTGCGGACTGCATGACCAGAAACACCCTTCGAAGGGTGGAGGTGGCTGTGCCCATCTGGGATCCTGAGAATAAGAATCGGGTTCGGAAAATTTTTGACTTAGGCTTCCAGGATACGGAAAAAGGAAAATGGCTTCTTTCCGACGGTCTATATCATGATCCGGATCCTATGCCGGAGGAACGATTGGATTCTCAAGATTACTTCTACCGGGAAGCCTATCGGAGAGCGGAACAGGAGAAAAGCTAAGGAATAAAGCCAAGAAATAAAGCCAAGAAATAAAGCTAAGAAATAAAGCTAAGAAATAAAGCTAAGGAACAAGCTTGAGAAATACAATTAAGGAATAAAAATGGTCTATATCTTTGCGGCCCACAAGGGAGAAGTAGAACATCTTATCAAGAAACTAAGTCTGGGGAAACGAAAAATTTCGTTTCCCTTTTTGCAGTATGAAGGGGAAGAAATCCTCCTGACCATCACCGGACAGGGACAGATTAATGCTTCTGTATCTGTTGCGGCTACTTTGCAAGAGGAAAAAGCCAAAAAGGGAGATATCCTGCTTTCTTTAGGGAGTGCGGCAGTGATATTAGGAAAGAATGGGACAGCATCAGAAGAGCTGATGGGGCGCTGGTTTTGGATTCAAAAGCTGGAACAGCAAAGTACAGGTCGATGCTTTTATCCGGATTTACTGTATAAGCTGGACTTTCCGGAAGCCGGGCTTTTAACGGGGGATAAGATTTTAGAACGGACTTCTATGGGGGATAGAGATACCGTCTCCGAAGGGCATATCGATTCCAAAGAATATATCGTCTCCGAAAGACGCAGCGATTCCAAAGAACACAGCGACTCCGAAGAACATATCGTCTCCGAAGAACCAAGCGACTCCAAAGGAGTTAGCGGATTGGATAACACCTTACTTTACGATATGGAAAGTGCCGCGGTATTTCAGGCGGCAAATTTCTATTTGGCTCCCGAAGATTTCTTTTTTCTTCGTTGTGTAACGGATTTTGGGGTAAATCTTAGCGAAGAAACAGATTCCTTCTCCTCCTCTTCTTTGTCATGGAAGGAAAAGCTACAAAGTCTATTGCAAAAGGAAGAGGACAAAGTTCTTCGTCTCATCCGATTTTTACAGGAAAAATCAAAAGAAAGAAGAAAAGAAGAGGAAGAGGAGACCGCTTTTCAACAGCAGCTTCAAAGTCTTTCCGAAAGCCTGCATTGTTCCTTTGTGATGGAAAAGCAGCTGGAAAGCCTGCTTCGATATGCCGTCCTGCAAGGGATTTCTCAGGAAGAAATTCGTGAATATTTAGAGCGGAATTTTGGAAGACGGAATGCAGGGGACGATGCCGGTCGGGATGCTGTGAATGGGGTCAAAGAAGAGGTTCTCAAAGGCCTTGGGAAGGATACAGATAAGCAAGGGAGACTTACGTTGATTGATAAAAGAGCCGGAAAAAAAGCTCTGTCCTCTTTGAAAGAATGGATTTTGTCCGAAAGAACTTTGCAGGCAAAATGTGACGGTTCAGGAGATTCCTTGCAAAGCAATCGCTGCAGTTCAGGGGATTCCTTGCAAACCCATTGGGGCAGTTCGGAAAATATCTTGATGAATCATTATGGTTGCTTCGGAAGTACATCGCCGAAAGGAAGACATGCAAACAGATATCCCTATCAGGAGCATTTTCAGCATATTTATGTGGAGGAAGCCTTGCTACAGAGTTCTGATGTGGAACGGATTTTACAGAAATTCCCCAAGGCAAAGGTCATTCCCATTAAGCATTACAAGGATGTGTTTAACCGAAAGAAACAGGGACGCCTTGCCCAGTCCCATAGCCGAAAGCTGATTTTGGCAAAGAAAGAGGGGCAAAGGTTGTATGACGGAGCAGTGGTTTGCCAGGATTTTTCGGAAAGCCATTTTTGCTATACCTCCCTTCTGATGAACTGCCCCTTTCACTGCGCCTACTGCTATCTGCAAGGGATGTACCCCAGCAGCAATCTGGTGATGTTTTTAAATTTGGAGGATTATTTTTCCGACTGTAGAAAGTGGATTGCAGAGAAGGGAAGCTTGTATCTTTGCATCTCCTACGATTCGGATTTGTTGGCTATGGAGGGCGTTTATCCCTATGTGGAGGAATTTGCCCGATTTTTAAATCAGGAAAATGCTCTCCGCATCGAGGTGAGAACCAAGGCGGGAGGAGAAGGGCTTTGGCGGAAAATGCCGAAACTTCCCCTATCTTCGGATGCTAGAAAACGAATGATTTTTGCCTTTACCCTGTCTCCGGAGGAGATTATTGAAGAGGCGGAGGAGGGCACCGCAAGGCTTTCTTCCCGCATCTTTGCCATTCAAAAGGCTTTGGAAGAAGGGTATCTTGTACGGCTTTGCTTTGATCCTATGATTTATCATCCCCGTTGGAAGGAGCTCTATAGTGACTTACTCCAAGAAGTTTTTGAACAGATTCCCATGGAGCAGATTCATGACTGTAGTTTGGGGAGTTTCCGAATTTCGGAAAGCTATTTAAAGGCTATGGGAAAGGCTTTGCCCAGCTCTCCCCACACCCAGTTTCCCTATGAAAATACCGGGGGCTATTACCATTATCCCAAGGAACTGATGGAAGAGATGGAAGGCTTCTTGTATATCCGTTTGCAGGAGAAGCTTCCTAAGGAGAAAATTTTCCGTTGGGACAGTCAGGAAGAAGACAGTGTAAACGAAAAATAGAGGCAGGCAGGAACTAAGACCTGAAACAGAACTAAGGTCAAGCTTGTAAAAAGACAAGGGGTATGAGAAAAGACAAGGGGTATGAGAAGAAAAGGGGTGTGAACTTGAAAAATTTGTGTAAGGAGCAGCAGCAAGAAAAACTGGCTTTGGTCACCGGAGCCTCCGGTGGAATCGGATTTGCCATTGCGGAAAGCCTACAAAAACTGGGCTATACCGTCTATGGCATTGGCCGGGATTTTTCCGGTCTGAATCCAACTTTTCAAGCGATTTCTTTGGATTTACGAAAGAAAGAAGAAAGAGACAGTTTTCTAAAAAGCCTTCGGGAAAAGGGAAAGCTTACTCTTTTGGTTCACTCTGCCGGCGTGGCCTATTATGGATTACAGGAAAATGTAGAAGAAGCAAAAATTTTAGAGATGACAGAGTTGAATCTGGAAATCCCCATGATTTTGACGCAGCATTTTTTACGAGAGCTAAAGGAAAATCAGGGGCACATCATTTTCATCTCCTCCGTAACCGCATTGGAGCGAAATACCTATGGGGCGGTGTACGGGGCAGGAAAGGCAGGACTACTGTCCTTTGCCAGAAGCCTATTTTCCGAATATAGAAAAAGCGGTCTAAAGGTACACAGCATCTTGCCGGATATGACGGATACCAAGCTGTATCGAAACGCGGATTTTACCGTGGGAGAAGAAGGAAGCTACCTCCTGCCGGAGGATGTGGCTTCGGCGGTGGAAATGCTACTCACCCAAAGAGAAGGCGTAGTATTGGAGGAGATACTCCTCCGGCCACAACGCTTTCAGGTGAAAAAAAGAGAGGGAAAGAACAAGGTTTAGCTTAACTTTCTGCCAGATAGCTGTGGAAAGGGGGGGGACGCTGAGAGCGTGACTCAACGTTTCCGAATAAAAAGAAAGAAGAGACTATAGATTTTTTGGTTCAATAGAATAGGTCCGAAAGAGGGGCAATCTGAGCCCGATACTTACCGAAAGCCGATGAAGTGAAGGACTGCAAAAATCAATAAATGAAGCGATTGCAGTAGGGGGCTGTAAGAGAGGCAATCTGAACCCGCAGGTATTTACGAAAACCGGAGGAAGGACTGTAAAAATCAATAAATGAAGCGAATGATGCAGTGTAGGTCTATAAGAGGGGTAGTCTGAGCCCATCGGTACTTACTGAAAGCGAGTGAAGCGAAGCTTGAAGTTAGTACCGCTACGAGGCGAAGCTAGCGAGAGCGTGCCCCATTTATAGACCTACACTGCATCAGAGCGCATCGTTACAAAAATACAGTCCTTCACTGCGCAAGGCGAAGTTAGCGGGAGCGTGCCCGATTTCATGCCTATACTGCATCGGAGCGTATTCTTAAATATTTACAGTCCCTCACTACGCAGGGCGAAGTTAGCGAGAGCGTACTCGATTTTGGACCTATTCTATGGATAACGGTCTATGTCTCTTCTTTCTATTTTAGGAAGCCCGTTGCTGGATTAGTCGTCTGCTTCCTCCGCCAGCTCTGTTCCTTCCTTTGCGGGAGGCATGAGGATGGAGAAAACCATAAAGCCGATGAATGCGGCAATCAGTCCGGGAATAATGGCCTGACTAAAGTGGATGCCGAAGAGCATTCCCTTGGACACATGCTCCAGATAAACTACGGTAATGGTTCCCAGTACCAAAGATGCAATGGTTCCTGCTGTGGAGGCCTTCTTCCAGAAGTGTCCCAGTACATAGGGGAAGAAGGAACCGGCAGCCCGGAGGGTAAAGCAGAACATCAGGATGGAAACGATGCTCTGGGTATTGAAAAGGGCGATAAACATGGAAGCCACACCCACCAAAACCATGGTGATCTTGGTCACGTTCATAACTTCCTTGCTGCTGGCATTTGGCTTCAGGAAGATTTTGAAAATGTCATTGGCAAAGATGGAACCTGCGCCCAAAAGGTCTGAATCGGAGCTGGACATGGTGGCGGAGATTACACCGGAGAAGAGCAAACCGCAAATGATGGCAGGCATGGTGCGAATTGCCAGAATCGGCAAGGCATACCGTGCGCCAACGGAAGCAAATTCGTCGGCAGAGAATTTTCCCATATTAATCAGTGCCAGTACAATCAATCCCAAAACAGTAGGAATAAAGGCATAAATAAAGTTTAACAGTGCGGCAAGCCAAGCGCCCTGCTTTGCCGCCTTTTCATCTCTTGCGGCATAGAAACGGGAAACCGCTTCCTGTCCTACAGAGAAGGTTCCTACGTACATAATGACGAGAGAGAGAATCCCGAAGAAGTCATAGCCCGCAAAAAGATTCAAGCTTTCCTTAGGAACATTTTGAATCACGGCTTCCACGCCGCCGGCATGGGAGAGGGCGAAAGGTACTGCCGCCATCATACCGATGATAATCAGGAAAACCTGTACGAAGTCGGTCAGGGTTACGCTCCAAAGACCGCCCATAATGGAATAAACCGTTACCACCACTGCTACAATGATTACGGAAAGTTTATAGCTTAATCCCAGCATGGTGGAAAGAATAACGGAGGAAGCGATAAACTGTCCTGCGGTAAGACCGATTAGAGGAAGTAGCATAATGATTGCCGTCACCAATCCGGAGGATTTTCCGTAACGTCTCCGGAAGTACTCCGGAACGGTTTTTACCGTGGCGGCACGGAACTTCGGCGCCATAAAGGATAGAATGACAAAGGCAATTCCCATGGTGATAATGTACCAGGCGGCACTTAAGCCATAGCCGGACATTCCGTTTTGCACAACGCCCAGAGAGCTACCCCCTCCGATTTCCGTTGCGGCAAGAGTTCCTGCCATCAGCATCGGACCCAACCTGCGCCCTGCGACCATAAAGTCCGTGTTACTTGTGATTTTTGTGGAGGAGTACCAGCCGATAAACAGCATGGCCAAAAGGTAAATCACCACCACAAGACAAACAACCCAATTTGCACCCATAAAATCTCCTTTCTGTTTTTCCAACTTGCAGATTGTTATGATTGTAACATAGTTCTATAAATTTGTATTTATTTTTTGAAAAAATCGAGCGTTATTTTATGCAATTTCTCCTGTTTAATATGAAAATTTTTTTCGCTTAGTCCTTCGTCTTGAAAAAACTACCTAAATAGCCTAAAATACAGAAATACCAATAGTGAGAACTTTAGCAACACAATCAGGAAGAGAAAGTAAGGGATTTAGGAATGGCAGAGGGAAGAAGAGGAAGCATTGTAAGAACAATCGCCGGTGTGGGAATCGGTCTTCTTTCCCTTTATTTTTTTCTGCTGTTTTTTCGTGATTCCGGAAATCTGGAGCGTTTTTTAGAAGAGAAAACCCAAGATGCGTTCCGGGAAATGCTTTGGCTTTTTGCTTATCTCTTTCTCTGTCTTATGGGATTTTTACTCAAAAGGAAAATGCAGGATGCCCCGGAGAAAGGGAATTTTTCGAGAAGAGAAGCTTCCGGAGCAGCATTAAATAGAGCCTTTCTTAGCTTTCTTTTTCTTCTCTTTATTTTACCAACGCTGGTCTTTGCCTATCTTCACCGAATGCTTTTGCCAATGCTTATTTCCGGCTTATGGTTTTTTGTGCTTGCCCTTTTGTTTCGCTTTGTTACCACGGGAAGGCCTCTGCAAATTTTTCGAGACATAAAACGATTCTTTTCCTTTTTAGAAAAGGACTTTCAGGAGGGAGCGCTATATCCCTTGGTCTTTGCCCTTCCCTTTTTTATCCTGCAAATGAACCGCAGCAATGTGGCTTTGGATTATGACTCCCTTCGTTATGGGCTTAGAAGTGCTTATGTCTTGTTTCCGGAGGGCTTTTTCTCTGCCCACGGGCAAATTAACAGCGTTTACAGCTATCCCAAGGGACTGGAGCTTTTGACCTATCCTTTAAATTACCTTCCGGGCTATGGCTTTCTTTTGTCCTTCAGTCTTTGGACCTATCTGGCCTTGGCTCTGGTTTTTGGCTTGCTTCTCTTTCATTTTCAGAAAAACAGAAAGAAGCTTTATATCGGTATACTCTGTTTTTTCCTACTGTCTTCTGTGGGGAATATGTCCCTTACCATGAAAACGGATTTATTCACCCTTTTGCTGCAGCTCTCCGCCTTGTATTTCTTCCTAAAGGGAAAGAGACTGCAAAGTTGCTTCCTGCTCTTTTTTAGCTACAGCTTTAAGCCTACGGCGGTGGTTTTTTCTACCCTTCTGGGAATCGTTTTTCTCTTCACCATGCTTTTGGAGTTTTTCGGGAAGAGGAATACAAAGGCAAATACGAAAGAAAATATCAACATCAATGGGAATACCGGCATAAATAGCAACACAAATCCTAATACGATTCAGGTGAAGGGAGAGAAGTGGACTTCGGAGCTTCCCTTTGTCCTGTTTTCTGTGGCCTATACAGGGATTATTACCCTACGGACTTTTTTGATTACGGGGCTTCCCTTTTCCACCACCTTTACCGGCATTTTCAAGGCCATCGGTTTTCACGTAAACTGGCCCTTTAACTTGGATGCCCATGTGGATTACAGCGGAGAGCTTTCCCTTTCGGAAAGTACATTCTCCTTTTTCCGTAGATTCTTTTCTTTCCTTTTTTATCCGGTAGGAGAGGATATGGAGCATGTGGCCATTGCCTGGAGTGGCGTGCTTTTTCCGCTGATTTTAGTCTTCGGGATATGGCAGTGCTTTTCCTTAGGAAGAAAATGCTTACCGGGAAGAAATAGTTTACCGGGAGGAAATAATTTACCGGGAAAAAATAGTTTACTTGGAAGAAATAGTTTGTTGGGAAGAGAAGCCATTCTTTGTGGGGAGAGTGGAGAAGCTTACCTTTGGGACTACCTTCCCCTTGCCCTGTCCTTTCTTGTGATAATGTCATTTTCTCTGCTGAGCTTTGTGATGCTTTGGCAGATTGACGGAAATTACTATATTTTATGGGAAAGTCTGGCATTACTGCTATGTTTTAGCATGGGAAGTGCTCCGGAAATAAGTTCTCAAGAAGAAAATGCAAGGGGCTCCAAGCTTTCGGCTTTTCTTTTAAAAGTCTTTGCCTTCTCCCCCTTCTATCTTGCAGCATTTCTTACTACCATCACCACCAGCTGGGCGGGGGCAGTGGGCTTTACCCCCATTGATTTGGCTAACAAGGGCTATTATGACCATGGCCTGGTGGAGCTGGAAAATCAAGGAGAAAAGGGAAGCCTTCCCGCCTTTTCGGAAATGTCAAAAAATCCAAGGCACCATGTTTTGGCCTTTGCGGAGACACCGGAATGCTATCGAATCCCCTGCAATGTGCAAAGCATTACGGACGTGGAGGGATCCGGAGGAAGTCCGGGACTTTACGATTCCCCCCTCTATTTTGCCTGGTTCTTAAAATGGTCCGATACTGACTATGTGTATTTGGAGCAAAGCTTCCTGCATGATGAGAGGGAAGAGCGAGCCGGGGAGATGCTTCTGCAAATGGCGGAGGAAGGCATTTTCCAAAGTCCTATGCTGGTGGAGAAAAATAAAATCCTGCCTCTTGATGGCGTAAAGGCATTTTCAGAATCCAATGGCGAAGGGGCGGAACAGCTTTTGCTTTTACAGATTCGGAAAGAGCGTTTAGAATATCCTTGGAACAAAGAGCCCTATCCCGCCTTGACTAAGGAAGAAAAAGTAGAAAAAGATAAGATCGTGCAGTTGCTGTCGGAGTATTTGCGATAGGGTTTCCGAAGGCATGAAAGCGGTAGTTGACAGTAGGATGAGAGTGGCAGCCTCGCTATATCTCTAGGGAATAAAGAACAGGCGGATTGTATTACGAAATCCGCCAATAGAAAGGTAAGGAGTAAATGAAACAAGAAGGAAATAAAGCTTTTATAAAAGGAATACCGCTGGGAGGCTATTTGCTGGCCTTTCTCCTGCTATTAGGCGCTGCCTATTGGATTAACCGGCAGATTCACATCAAGGCCCTTTACATGGACGACCTGTATTTGTTTTCCTTTTTCCGGGAGCAAAATTTCTTTGAATTCAGCTTTCCCATTGGGCAGGCGGTACGTTTCCGCCCGGTGTATTGGGCGATTTCCTATATCGAAATGGCTTTGGTTGGGGCAGATCCCAACCGTTACTTGCATTTCAACATTTTTCTGAACAGCCTGCTGGCCTTTTTTCTCTTTTTCTTTTCTTTGAAAATGACGAAGAAGCGCATCCTGTCCTTGTCCCTTGGGCTTCTCTTTTTGTCCGCCCACTTTGCCTACTACCAGATCGGGCAGGCCATCGGCATTTTGGAAACCCTGGCTTTGGGCTTTGCCCTTTTAACGCTGTATTTCCTTTACCGTCAAATCGACTGCGAGGAGAGGGCTTTTGGGAAAATGTTGCTCTTTTCTCATCTGTTTTTCTTCCTCTTAATTTTCACCCATGAGCGATATGTGGCTCTACTGCCGTTATTTTATATTCCCCTCTTTTTTAGAGGAAAACAGACGGAGGTAAATACTGCTGCCAGGGTGCAGAATATAGGGCTAAAAGAAGCGGAAGAATCGGAAAATGCGAAAGCTTTAGATGGTGCGAAAGCTGCAGATTATGCAAAAGCTTCGGAGTCCGCTTTGTCAGGGATTGCTGCCGTGGGAAAGCAGTATATTGTAGTGGAGCAGGGCGAAAGTGAAAGTACAAGTGTAAATACCGGCGCAAATACAAGTGCATATATAAGTGCGAGTACAGGTGCATATACAAATGTAAGTGAAAGTGTAAATGCAAGCGCAAGTGCAAGTGCAAGTGCAAATGTAAGCGCAAGCGCAGGGAAACAGGATAAGTCGGAGAGCCAAGCCCGGAAAAGACCGAAGCTTCTTCCCTTCTTCCTGCCTTTTGTACAGGTCTTTTTGTTCTTCAGTATTCGCAGCCTGGCCATCGGTTCCTTTATACCGAAGGGAACGGGAGGAACGGAGGTACAGGACGGCTTTTCTCTGACGAAAGCTCTGTCCCATGCCTTTTCTCAGGTATTCTATATTTTTGGCATTCAGGCGGGGCCGGATTACCTTGCGGGAATTCCCTGGGAAGAAGTAGGAAGAAAGCATCGCTATGTCATTTACGCTTCCATTGCAGTTTTAGCCTTTAGCATTCTTTTGGCTTTGCTTTTTGCGATTCGTAAGGGCAAGCTGAAAAAAGAGTTTTTCGGGAAAAATATTTTGTTCCTATGCTTTATTGCTCTTTGCATCGGTTGCTCCTCTATTACTATCCGGGTGGAAATGCGTTGGGTTTATGTAAGCTTTGCGGCGGCTCTTTTGTATTTTGCCTATCTTTTGGGAAATACCGGTATGCCGATTCCCACATTTTTTGTCCTGCTCTTCGTTTGCCTGCGATTCCCGGCGGAAATGAAATATCGTGAGTCCTTCCCCAGAATTTACTTCTGGGAGGATCAGGACCGGATGAACTCCCTGGCAGAGCAGACCATAGGAAAGTACGGGCGAGACTATGTTTTGGGCAAGCAGGTGTATATCCTGGAAAATAACTACAAGATGAGTAAGTTCTACGGAGATACTTTCTTCCAGGTCTTTGATCCGGAAATGTCCGGACAAGGCACGAAGATTCATTTCATCAAGGACTTTAGGGAACTTCCGTCGGAAGCGAACTTATACAACAGCCTTGTTTTAAAGGAAGTTCCGGAGGAAAGAGCCTATAGGGATATTACCCAGGAGGTATTTCCCAACCTCTGATATTAAAAGATTCTCCGGATCGGAGAAAAGATTACAAAATAAACGGCAATATATTCGCAGAGAAAGGAAGGGAAAGCATGGCAGAGCATGAGGGACAAAATAGAAATATACCGGTGGCCGGGTTAGAAGTTTCTACGGCACCGACTTCGGGTAAGCATCTGCTTTTCAAAGGGAAAGAAGGGAAGCTCCCTATTGCTTTATTGCTCCTTTCTTTCCTTATGGCCCTTGCCATTCTCTTTTATGTTCTTCTAAGTACTACGGATGTTTTGTATTCCGACTATATTCGGCTGGTAAATTCCTACTTGGGAAAGCCCTTTCAGATTGGAGATTTACTGCAAAAGGATATTTTAACCAGAATTCCCTTGACCTATTTCTTTAGGGAAATAAACCGCCATTCTTTCGGTTATACCCTGATTTTTGACCGGGTACTTGGGGTACTGGGACTATTCTTAGCCAGCAAACCCTTACTGCTTTTTATGCGAAAAAAACAGCTGCCCTTTTTGCAGCAGCTTCTGTTTTTACTTCTTTTTTACAGCTTAAATAAGTGGGAAATGCTTTTAAACGGCTCGGGTTATATTCATTTTCTGGCCTTTTCAGCATTTTATGACTATTTCTATGCTTTGGATCAGGCCTTCAGCAAGAAAAGCTCCTTGCTTGTTCTATCGATTTATCCGCCATTTATTTTACTGGTGGCAGGCCCCTACTGCTTGGCGGTATTCCTTTCCTGCTTTGCTCTGTTCTTCTTCCTGGTTTTGGGGAAGAAGCTCTGGGATATCAAGGGGACAATTCTTCTCCTTATTTCCAATGGACTTTGCCTCTTTTTGTATCTTCTCAGCAATCACTATGCGGTGTATGAATATGCCGGGGCGGAAAGCATTTCCCTAAAAGAGGTACTGCAAAATCATCTGCTTTTTGTGGTGAAATTTATCTTTTACGGCTTTTCCTCTATGCTTGTTTCCGGGGAAAATCTGGAGAAGCTTCTTAGAGACGGAGCAATACAGGGAAAAGGGATTGTGTTGATTGGTGCATTTGTGCTTTTCTTTTATATTTTTATGACCCTCTTGTATCTTTGGAAGTTTTTTGCCTCTTCCGGAAATGGAGGAGGAAAGGTATTTGCCGGGAAGGGAAAGGAAGGTCTTTCTTCGGAGCAGAGGCAAGAAGAAGCTAAAAATCAGGTAGGAAAAAGTTCTATGGCAGCAGAAAATAGCGTAGAGACTTTCTACTTCGGTTTACTGCCGGGACTACTGCTTCTCCACGGCTTAGCCAGCCATGCTCTGGTTTTCCTCACTCGCTATATGTTTTTAAAGGAAAGCTATGCCTTTCAAAGCCGTTATGCCCTGCAATATCAAAGTGCTTTGCTGGGAGCATTTTTGATTTTGTTCCTATGGAAGAATGAGAAGAGATTCAGTTCGGAACAGGAATTAAGAACAGAACAGAAATCTCAAAAAAAACAGGCACCAAGAACAGAACAGAAATCTCAAACAAAACAGGCATCAAGAATAGAACAGAAAACGGGCATTGGAGAGCAGATAAGGATTGAACGGAGACAAAGAACAGCGCAGGGCAGACTTACCTTTTGTCTCCTGATTAGCGGAATCTTCCTTTTGGGAACCCTTTGGACAGACAGCAGCGAATGGGGAAAAGCCATGTATCGACGGGAGCATTATGAGCGTATGTGGACCTATTCCCATGACCTTTCCGCCTATTCCGATGAGGAGCTGGAAAACGTTTTTGAATATCGTCATGGTGGAGAACGAATTCGGAAGGCCTTTGCTATCTGGGAGCAGGTGAAAAAGGAGCGGAGAGAAAGACCTTGAGCAAAGTAATAATTTGCTTCAACATCATTATACACTGTCAAGTATCGTAAACATGCTGGTGTCAATTCTGAAGCCTTATTCATACTGCCGTGTATATGAAGGCAAAGTGCAGAGTTTAATACAATTCAGCGATTGCCTCGCCGCCTGAAAATCAAGATAAATGAAATTTGCAGACGGGGTCTGCAAAATTGGAGGATAAGATGGAGTTACAGGAAAGTACTCAAATCCAACTCATAACGGATATCAAGAATAAGATTAAAGCCGCGTAATACAGGGCTTTGCTGAATGTGAATGAGAAGTTAATCAGGTTGTATTGAGATATCGGAAATGATTTGAACAAGAATACAGCATATGGAAACAAGTTTATTGATACATTGGCACAGGAGATTAAACTGGCTTTTCCAGAGGCAAAGGGCTATTCAGCGAGAAACCTCCGGTATATGAAGCGTTTTGCTAGAGAGATAACGGATCAGAACTTTTTGCAGACGGTGTCTGCAAAATTGCCGTGGTCTCATAATCTTGTGCTGATTGAAAAATTGAAAACTATGGAGTCCCGATACTGGTATGGAGTGAAGGCGATTGAGAATGGATGGTCAGTTGCAGTATTAGAACATCAGATTGCTACGGGATTGATTGACCGTGAGCAAGGAGGAAAACTTCAAAATTTTGAGAAACTTCTTCCGGAGGTACAAAGCGAACTAGCGATACAGACCATGAAAGACCCATACATTTTTGATTTCGTTGAGTTTGACGAAAAGATGAAGGAACGCCAGATAGAGGATGAGCTTGTAAAGAACATTACAAATTTTCTTCTGGAAATGGGCAAGGGCTTTGCTTATATGGGGCATCAGTATCCATTGACACTCGGCAAAGATGAGTTTGCACTTGATATCCTGTTCTACAATACAGTCCTACATTGCTATGTGGTTGTAGACCTCAAAACAAAGAAATTTATTCCAGAATATGCGGGGAAGATGAATTTCTACCTATCTCTTGTTGATGAGAAGCTGAAAACAGAGATTGATAATCCTTCAATAGGCCTTATACTGTGCCGGGACAAGAACAGGACTGTAGCTGAATTTGCATTAAAAGATATGGTAAAGCCTATAGGTGTGTCGGAATATCGCTTTACACAGGAACTGCCGGATGAGATTCGAGAAGCCTTTCCAGAGGCGGAAAAATGGGCGGAGCATATAGTAATTGAGACGGCAGATGTAACGGGAAGAAATGAAAACTGAACTCAAGCAGACCGGCAAAGCTCAGCGAGAAGCTGAAAAGTTCCCGACCATCGGAATCAAATCCGAAAATCGGGAGCTTGCTTTATGTGCAGAATTATACTCGGATTTCCGTACCGTCCTTAATGGTGAAGCGGATGTTGTCCTGTATTAGCCCTGTGACGATGTTCAGCTCATCAACTCGTCATTGAACGGGATAAGATCACAACTGAAAATGCCAACCTTGCACATGGACACGGAAACCTGAATCTGAAAACATTCAGACCATTTGCAAAGAATCCGCCGATAGCAAAGGTTTTCCGAGAGATTGGACTTGCTGATGAGCTTGGAAGTGGTATGCGAAACAGCTATAAATACACGAAGATGTACTCCGGCGGAGAGCCTATTTTTACAGAAGCTGATGTCTTTACAACTATTATTCCTCTATCTGAAGCTGCAACAGCTATGGTCGGGCCGTCTATAGAACTTGCTTCAAGGGAACAAGATAAGGAGCAAGTAAAGGAACAAGATAAGGAGCAAGTCACGATACAAGATCTTATTCAATTTTGCTCTATTCCTCGTAGTCGGAAAGAAATGCAAGAATTTATGGGGCTGGTCGGTAGAAGAAACTTTTCGGAAAAATATATCAAGCCTTTACTTATCGCAGGAAAAATAGAAATGACGGTACCCGATAAGCCAAACAGTAGGAACCAAAAATATCAAAAAGTGAATAGTGAAGGAATAATTTCCTAAGGACGGGCATGTTGAGGCGGTAAGTTTGCTAGTCAAGGAGTAAAACGACGAAGATTAGCAT
>NZ_CABSXI010000055.1:0-14673 GCF_902481605.1 uncultured Oribacterium sp.
GCTGAAAACAAGGTTTTCGTGAGGATTGTGATAGAGGAAGTATCCTTTATCACTTTTTTTGTATCCGGAAAGACTGGTCTTTTTTGAAGAAAAGCCTTATGCTATAGAAAATCTATAGACGAAGGAAAGGAAGAGAATCGTTTGAGAACAGAGGATACAAGTACAAAGGACAGTGTAAGTGAAAATAATGCTAAGGCTTTGATTCGGAAGGCGCTTCAGGCCAGAAGAAAAGCCTATAGTCCCTACTCTCATTTTCAGGTGGGCGTAGCGTTGGAAACGGATTCAGGAGAAGTATTTTTAGGCTGTAATGTGGAGAATGCCTCCTATGGAGCCAGCAACTGCGGAGAAAGAACCGCCGTGTTTAAGGCGGTCAGTGAGGGCTATAAGCATTTTCGGAGAATCGCCATAGTAGGAGGCATGAAGGATAGTGAAGAGCTTTCCTACTGTATGCCCTGCGGTATATGTCGTCAGGTGATGGCGGAGTTTGTGGATTTACAAAGTTTTCAGGTCATTTTGGCAAAAAATGAAGAGGAGTATCAGATTTATACTCTAGCAGAGCTTCTTCCCCATGCCTTTTTGCCGGAGGCTCTGGAGGACTAAGCAGTTGTTTTAGGGACAGTCCTTTATTTTGGAGATAGTTTTTGCAGTTACAAGATCGAAAAGTTTATAAAGATTGAAAAAAGTATTATGGGAAGCGGTAAATATTGCTTCTATCAAAGATACTTCTATCAAAGATACTTCTATCAAAGATACTTCTATCAAAGATAATATGATTTAGTCGACAATCAAGGAGAATAGTATGGGAACAGCACATAATGAAGCAGAGTTGGGGCAGATTGCCAAGACCGTTTTAATGCCGGGGGATCCCCTTCGGGCCAAGTTTATTGCAGAGAACTTTTTGACGGATGTAAAGTGTTTTAATACGGTGAGAAATATGTTGGGCTTTACCGGAAAATACAACGGAAAGGAAGTTTCCGTGATGGGGGCGGGAATGGGGATGCCCTCCATCGGCATCTATTCCTATGAGCTTTTTAACCACTACGATGTGGATGCCATTATTCGTATCGGTTCCGCAGGGGCTTTACGCGAGGATATTGAGCTGAAGGATGTGGTTATGGCTATGGGTGCCTGCACGGATTCTCGCTACAGCTATCAGTATGAACTACCGGGTGACTTTGCTCCTATCGCAGACTACTCCTTACTGGAGAAAGCGGTGGGAACAGCCAGAGAATTAAAGATTCCTGTTAAGGTAGGAAATGTGGTTTCCTCCGATGTTTTCTATAATGGCTATACCAAGGCCAACGAAAAGTGGGCAAGCATGGGTGCCCTTTGCGTGGAAATGGAGGCTGCAGCCCTCTATATGAATGCGGCAAAGGCCGGCAAGAAAGCTTTGGCGATTCTTTCCATTTCCGACCATATCTTAAAGGGAACAGAGCTTTCTCCGGAAGAGAGAAAGGTGGGCTTTAAGGATATGATGGAGATTGCATTACGTTTGGCATAAGGATTTTGTGCTCTATTTGGCATAAAGATTTTGCGTTAAGCTTGGCATAAGTATTTGCATAACATTTAGCACAAGGCATTTGCATTGGCTTTAGCATAAGGAGTTTCCATGATTAATTATTCAGAAGATGAACGCTGTTATCATATCGGAGTAAAAAAGGGAGATTTGGGGAAATATGTTCTCCTTCCCGGAGATCCGAAGCGCTGTGAAAAGATTGCGAAATATTTTGACAATCCGGAATTGGTGGCAGACAGAAGAGAGTATGTGACTTATACCGGTACTCTTTTGGGGGAAAAGGTCAGTGTCTGTTCCACCGGTATAGGCGGACCCTCCGCTTCTATTGCCCTGGAAGAGCTTAGTACCTGCGGAGGAGAGGTTTTTATCCGTGTAGGCACAGCGGGAGGGATGGACCTTTCTGTAGAAGCGGGAGATTTGGTGATTGCCCAATCTGCAATCCGTATGGAGGGAACCTCCAAGGAATATGCCCCTATCGAGTGGCCAGCCACAGCAGACTTCGAGCTGACTAAGGTGCTGGAAGAGGCAGGAAAAAAGCTTTCCGCAAAAACCCATGTGGGGGTAGTGCAGTGTAAGGATGCTTTTTATGGACAGCATAAGCCGGAGGACTTACCGGTCTCCAAGGAATTGCTGGAGAAGTGGGATGCCTGGTGCAAATTAGGTTGTAAGGCTTCCGAAATGGAAAGTGCGGCGCTTTTTACCGTGGGAGCCTATCTGAAAAAGCAGGTAGGCACCATTTTATTTGTAGTCTCCAACCAGGAGAGAGTGAAAGCCGGGCTTTCCAACGAAATTTTACACGATACGGATTTGGCGATTCAGACCGCCATTGAGGCCGTAAAGCTCCTGATTCAAAGGGAGAAAGAGAGAAAGTAGGAAAGATGAAATTTAAAAGAATATTTTTGATTGTTTTAGATTCTTTAGGCATTGGAAATGGCAAGGATGCAGCAAAGTTTGGAGACGAAGGTACGGATACCTTCCTTCATATTACAGAAAAGATGCCCTCATTTTCCATCCCTAATTTGGAAAAGCTGGGCATGGGAAATTTAAAGCGCTTAAAAGGGGTTTCTCCGGTAGAAAAGCCTATGGCCAAGTACTATGCCTTAAATGAAGCCAGTAACGGTAAGGACACCATGACCGGACACTGGGAAATGATGGGGATAAAGACGGAAAAGCCCTTTATTACCTTTACCGACACCGGCTTTCCTCCTGCATTAATTCAGGAATTGGAAGAGAAGACCGGAAGAAAGGTGATCGGAAACAAGGCAGCCTCCGGTACGGAAATCATTGAGGAGCTGGGAGAGGAGCAATTAAGGACCGGAAGTATGATTGTCTATACTTCTGCGGACTCCGTATTGCAGATTGCCGCCCCTGAAGATCCCAAGTATTTTGGGCTGGAGGAACTGTATAAGGATTGTGAAATCGCCAGAGAAATCACCATGAAGGACGAATGGAGGGTTGGAAGGGTGATTGCCAGACCCTATGTAGGGGAGAAAAGGGGAGAGTTTAAAAGAACCTCCAACCGTCATGACCTGGCCCTAAAACCACCTACAAAAACCGTTTTAAATTATCTGGAAGAAGCAGGACTTTCCGTAATTTCCATTGGAAAAATCAACGACATTTTCGTGGGAGAGGGAATCAATAAGGCGATTCACTCCCGTTCCTCTGTGGAAGGAATGGAACAGTGTATTGCCCTGGCAAAGGATGAGGATTTTCAAGGACTTTGCTTTGTGAACTTGGTGGACTTTGATGCTCTTTACGGCCATAGAAGAGATCCTGTGGGCTATGGGGAAGAAATTCAGCGCTTTGATGAGAAGCTGGGAGAATTGCTTTCTGTTTTGGGAGAAGATGACCTCCTGATGCTGACTGCAGACCACGGAAATGATCCCACATTTTCCGGAACGGATCATACCAGAGAACAGGTTCCTCTTTTGGTTTATCATAAGGGAATTGCAGGGGGACAAGGAGAAGAACAGGATAGCTTCGGCGTTATCGGTGCCAGTGTTGCGGAAAACTTCTCCGTGGCATTACCTTCAGAGTTAATCGGAAAGTCCCTTTATAAGGAGTTTTAGAAAGAAATGAAAACAGAGAAAGACTATATGAAGATGGCTCTTTCCCTGGCGAAAAAAGCAGCGTCCCGGGGGGATGTACCCATCGGGGCGCTGATTGTTTATGACGGGACAAAGCCGGATTCTCCCATGGGAAGACTTTGCCAAGAAAAGGGGATTCTTCCGGGAACGATATTGGGCAGAGGCTATAACCGGAGAAATCAAAAAAACAATGCCCTCTATCATGGAGAAATTTTAGCCATTGAGAAGGCCTGTAAGAAAATAGGAGACTGGCGCTTGGAGGATTGCACCCTCTATGTGAATTTGGAGCCTTGTCCCATGTGTGCGGGAGCTATTTTACAGGCTAGAATTCCCCGTCTGGTCTTTTCTCTTCGGAATCCTAAAGCCGGCTTCTGCGGTTCTCTATTAAATGTTTTACAAATGAAGGAACTAAACCATAGAGTGGCGATTCGGGAAAATGTGCTGGAGGGGGAGGCGAGAGAACTGCTTTCCCATTTTTTTAGCTCTATGAGAGTGAAGAAAAAAGAAAGCTGATTAAGAAAGAATCGGGAATGCATTTCCGGGGAAAGATAGTGCTTTATAC
Source organism: uncultured Oribacterium sp. (assembly GCF_902481605.1). Lineage (NCBI taxonomy): Bacteria > Bacillati > Bacillota > Clostridia > Lachnospirales > Lachnospiraceae > Oribacterium > uncultured Oribacterium sp. Next base: position 4,166 of record NZ_CABSXI010000055.1, read on the forward strand.
AAATGCTTAGGAAAGAAAAATGCACAAAAGGGAATTTGTGCAATGAGACAGGAGAAAGTATGGAAAGAAGAGGAATATTAATCTGTGCCGGATACTTTTATGGCATTCCTTTTTCTTTAAAGAAGGAGGATCTGATTATTGCAGTGGATGGAGGTTTCCGATACTGTCAAGAGGAAGGTATTACCCCTTCTTTGATTTTGGGAGATTTGGATTCTTTGGCTGCAAGCTTTTCGGAAAATCCTGCTCCTCTATCCTATAATATTTTTTCGGAAAATCCGAAGGAGAGGGCGGAATTTCTTTCAGAGTCATCTTTCCAGGGGATTCCCTTAAAGCAACTTCCCGTGGTGAAAAATGATACGGATCTTTTAGCGGCCATTAAGCTTTGCCTGGAAGAGGGAATCCGGGAAATCCATATCTTTGGAGCTTTAGAGGGTAGGCGCTTCGATCATAGCCTTGCCGCATTACAAAGTCTGGCCTTTCTTACCGAACAAAGGGCTAAAGGATATTTATATGGAAAAGAAGAGCTCATTACGGCACTTCAGGATGGAAGTCTGCATTTTCCGAAAGGAATGCAGGGGACTTGCTCCGTATTTTCCTATTCCGAAGAGGCTAGGGGAGTAGAAGAAAAAGGACTTCTATATCAGATTGATAAAGGCTGTTTAAAGAATAGCTTTCCTATAGGGGTGAGTAATGCCTTTACAGGAGAAGAGGCGGAGATTTCCGTGGAAAAGGGAATGCTTTTTGTAAGCTATGGAATAGAAAATCTGTAAGTTATGGAATAGAAATTCTTACTTGCAAGCCCAGGTACCCTTTGCTATAATTTTTTTACAGACTTGGCTGGGGCGTTCGAGTCCACACAATTTGAACCTACAAATATGACATACGGGATTCCGATATTTGCGATTAGGATAGCAAGCCTTCCGTCCTGCGGTTAAGGATCCTTGAGAAATCCGTGAGGTAACCCACCTGGCTTTATGCTAGGAGTCAAACGTGTGGTACGGCGCTTTGGTGAGTCTGATTTTTTGTATTTAGGCTAAGGTAGAGAGTACTTAGCTTTTATTGCTTATACTAAGCCTGGGGCTTAGCTTTTATAGTATATTAAGCCGGAGTACCCGGCTTTTATATGTAGTAATAAGCGGGAGTGCAGGGAAAAGAGATAGATGTATAGAACGGTGAATACAGAATCGTTCTTCTTAGGAGAATGGAGCCATGAAAAGGGAAAATTGGACAGAACAAATCAAGTGGGGAATTACTGCCTTTTTGGTATTGGCGGCAACTTCCCTACTTTTTATTATAGTGAGTCATTTAGAGACTATTAACAAAAATTTCAGTCTCTTTATTCAGATTTTAATGCCAATCATTTATGGGGCTGTTCTGGCTTATTTGATGAGTCCTGTTTATGATTTTGTAGTGAAATATACTGAACTTTTTTTGAACAAGATTTTTCGTAAGAAGAGTAAAAAACAAAGTACGCTAAGCAGTTTTTTGGCAACAATTTGTAGCTTATTATTCTTAGTATTGATTGGAGGAAGTTTGGTATCTCTTCTGATTCCGGAGTTGACCAGATCTGTCTTTAATCTCTATCTTACTTTACCGGATGCCCTTAACCGCTCTTATGAAAGAATTCAGACTTTATTAACCAACTATCCGGAGGCAAGAGAATATGTAGAGGACTGGTATAATGAAATCAGTGCTTTCTTTAGCAATAAACCGGAAAGTGCGCAAACGATTTTAGGACATTTACAAAATATTGCCGCCTTTTTCCGGGACGGTATTTGGAATACCTTTACGGTGGTTAAGAATATCTTAATCGGTTTGATTGTGATGGTTTACCTTTTAAACCTGAAAAAGACCTTGAAGCTACAATTCAGAAAGCTCCTTTTTGCTATCTTTTCCAAGGAAAAAGCGAAAGGAATTATTGAAGAACTGCAGTATGTTCACAAGATGTTCGGCGGTTTTATTTTGGGGAAAATTATTGACAGTGTGATTATTGGAATTCTAACCTTCTTTGTTTTAAGTATTATGAAGATGCCTTACACCCTGTTGGTTTCCGTAATCATTGGCGTGACCAATGTGGTACCTTTCTTCGGTCCCTTTGTGGGGGCCATTCCCTGTATTATCTTGATTATGTTAAGCAGTCCGTTGCAGGCTCTGTACTTTGCTATTGCTATTTTAGCTATCCAGCAGCTGGACGGAAATGTAATCGGACCGAAGATTTTGGGAGACTCCACCGGACTTTCCAGCTTCTGGGTACTGTTCTCCATCATTCTATTCGGCGGTCTTTTCGGCTTTGTGGGGATGATTATCGCTGTTCCGTTATGGGCTGTTATCCTAAACGGTATCCGCCGTTATGCCAATAAACGCTTGGAAAAGAAACAAATCCCGAATCAAGCGGAGCACTTTGAGGATTTAGGGAAAATTTAGACAGCTAAGAAGGGGATAAAATGTTTTCCATCGTTTTTCTGCATAGAGTACTGAACAGGGGCACGCTCCCGCTAACTTCGCCCTTGCGAAGGGAAGAGGCTGTAACTTTTGAAGAAGCACGCTCCGATGCAGTATAGGTAGGAAATCGGGCACGCTCCCGCTAACCTCGCCTTCGCAGCGGGACTAAACTTCAAGCTTCACTTTGTTCGCTTTCAGTAAGTACCGGCGGGCTCGGATTGCCCTCTTTCCTACCTATACTGCATCTGTCGCTTCAACTATTTAATTTCTGTCTACAGTCCTTCACTTCGCTGACTTTCTGTAAGTACCGGCGGGCTCGGATTGCCCTCAGTAACTTTGCCCGATTTCCTCCGGTTGTAAATGATGGAATTTTTGGTATAATCATTAGGTTATTGGGATTGCATCCTCGGATGGACCTAAAGTTTGCAAACATACTCGCTATGAGTCAAAATTAAATGGAGAAATGGAGATAGTTATGGCAACTTTGTTAGAAAATTGGAGAAATACCGCCTACGGAAACGGCATGAATAAGCAGGAGCAGGAAGCTCTTTGGCAGAAGTATTTTGCTTTGGAGAAGGGATTTTACGAGGAAATCCTGAAGGATCCGAAGAAGGTTTATGAGGGAAGCGTAAAGGAATTGGCAGAGAAGTTCTCCATCGACCCTTTCATTTTCGTAGGAATTCTGGACGGAATCGATGAGTCTTTAGCAGGCTACCATAATCCTATCGATACTATGGAAGAGGATACTGTTGTTAAGATTCAGATTGATCCGGAAAAGTTGTACTACAACATGGTGGAGGCCAAGGCTTCCTGGCTCTATGAGCTTCCGGCTTGGGATTCCATTTTGACAGAAGAAAAGAGAAAAGAGCTCTATAAGGAGCAGAAGAAGTCCGGAACGGTAAAGAGAGAGAGCAAGAAGATTTATCCTAATGATGCTTGTCCCTGCGGCTCCGGAAAGAAATATAAAAAGTGTTGCATGAGAAAAGACGAAGAAAAAGAGAGAGAATTATTACAAAATGGCTAATACAGACTATTTAGTAAGAGGAACTGCGGCGGAAGGGCAGATTCGCGCCTTTGCCTGCAGCACCAGAAATACGGCAGAGGAGCAAAGACGGATTCATAATACTTCCCCCATTGCCACTGCGGCTATGGGCAGACTGATGAGTGCGGCTCTGATGATGGGGGTAGAGTTAAAGGGAGAGAAGGATCTGATTACGCTTTCTATCAAGGGAGACGGTCCTATGAAGAGTCTTGTGGCTACGGCAGACTCCCATGGCAATGTAAAGGGTGTTTGCGGCAATCCCTATGTGATTCTTCCTGCAAGAGAGGATGGTCACTTAAATGTGGGGGGAGCAGTAGGAAAGGGTTTTCTTTCCGTAATCCGGGACAATGGTTTGGGAGAGCCTTATGTGGGACAAACTGCCTTAATCAGCGGGGAAATTGCCGAGGATATCAATGCTTACTACAGTATCAGTGAGCAGATTCCTTCCTCCGTTGGGCTTGGTGTTCTGATGAATAAGGAAAATACCGTAGCTGAGTCCGGAGGCTTTATTATTCAGCTTCTTCCCTTTGCAGAGGAAAGTCTTTTGGACAAGCTGGAGGAGAAGTTATCTAAGGTGCATTCCGTTACGGATTTACTGGCAAAATATAGTCCTGAGGAATTATTGGAATATCTTTTGGGAGATTTCGGTCTGGAAATTCATGAGAAGCGGGAACTTCGCTATCACTGCAACTGCAGCAGAGAAAGGGTAGAGAAGGCTTTGATTTCTTTAGGAAAGAAAGAAATTGAATCTTTACTTTCTGACCATAAATCCCAGGAAGTACGTTGTGATTTTTGCAATAAGAAATATATATTTTTGGAGAATGATTTGGAAGAATTGCTTAATAGATAATTTTTTTCACAAGGCTTCTTTTTTCGAGTTTTCTAAAAAAGAGGGATAAAATCATTCAGAAAAAAACCAAAATGCTAGGATTCTTCTAAAAATGCGGTTGACGAAGTGCAGGGGATATGGTATTCTTCCATTGTTGTAATCAATTTCGGTTGCAATTGTTTTTTGGAGGATATAGTAATGAAAGGTACAGTAAAGTGGTTTAACAACCAGAAGGGTTATGGATTTATCTCTGATGAGACAGGAAAGGATGTATTCGTACATTATTCCGGATTGTCCGGAGACGGATTCAAGTCTTTGGAAGAAGGTCAGGCCGTTGAGTTCGAAGTAGTTGACGGAGCTAAGGGACCTCAGGCTACTAACGTAGTAAAGCTTTAATTTTTCTCTTCGGGTTTGAATCATTTTGTAATATAGACGACTTCTCGGGACAGACAGTACAGTAAGACGGCACGGGAAGAAGGACAGCATTGCAGAAGTATCAAGATGAAAGAAAAGCAAAAGCAGGACGGCGCATGCGCCGTCCTTTTTCATGCGATAAAGACAGTCTATCCGAAAAGAGAAAGCATACTTTTCATTGGGATAGAGTAGAAGTAAGGAGGATCATGGAGGATAGGGAAAAAAAGACAAGCACCCGGGAAAATGACATTTCCAAGAAGGCTCTCCTAGGGGCAAAGCGTAGAAGCAGCATTCATCTTAGCATTTATGCCATGTTTTTAGCCATTTCCATGATTTTGGGATATGTGGAGGCTCAGCTTCCTACGCCTATCCCCATTCCGGGAGTAAAACTGGGTCTGGCGAATTTAGTGAATATTTTAATGCTGTTTTCCGTAGGACCATTTCCTACAGCGGTAATCGGCTTTTTAAGAATCATTCTTTTATCGCTTTTATTTGGAAATGCTTTGACTCTTAGTTATTCCTTAAGTGGATTTTTATGCAGTTTTTTTATGATGCTTCTGTTTAAAAACTTAGTTCATTTTTCCACAGTCAGTGTCAGCTTAATTGGAGGAATCTTTCATAATATCGGTCAGGTTTTTATGGCGGCTTTTTTGCTAAGAAACACGGCCCTTTGGTATTATCTTCCTTATTTACTGATTGCAGGCTCTGTTGCAGGTGTTCTGATAGGGATTTTAGGGGGCGTATTAATGAAACGCCTCAAGCCTTTCTTTCGTCAATATTTCTAGTCGGGGAAGCGCTGTAAAGCAGTAATAGAATTTCTACTTATGCAAATAGAAAAGGAAATATGCAAAAATATTCAAAAAAGTCCTTGACATATCCTGAGTTAAAAGTATAATTATGCACGTGGCAGCTTGGCTTTATACATGTTCCTTCTTCTGAGAAGACAGGATTGTAAGGCGTATGCTTTAGCTGAGTGGAAAGGATTTTGCCCGGTCAGCTTGTTTGAAATCAGTATGATTAGGTGTATTGAAGGAGGAGAGAATATGAAAAAGTACTTATTGATTGCGGCATTGGCAGGATTGTCTTTGGTAGCTTGCGGCGGTTCCAAAGGAAGTACGGAAGGAACAGCAAAGGGTAGTGAAGCGGGAACAGAACAGGGCAGTCAGGCGAGAGGGTCGAAGGAAACGGATTCGGCTAAGGCGGAAGCAAAGGGCGGTACATTGATTATGGCTACTAACGCGGAATTTCCTCCCTATGAATACCACGAGGGAAAAGATATTGTAGGTATAGATGTGGACATTGCGGAAGCTATTGCGGAAGAGATGGGAATGAAGCTGGAAATATCCGACTTGGCTTTTGATGCCATTATCCCTGCAGTGCAGTCCGGAAAGGCAGATTTCGGTGCAGCCGGCATGACGGTTAATGAGGATCGTTTAAAGAATGTAGATTTCTCCGATCCCTATGCCACCTCTGTACAGAGTGTCATTGTGACTGAGGATTCCAGCATCAGCAACATTGATGATTTAAAGGGAAAGAAGGTGGGCGTACAACAGGGAACCACCGGAGACCTGTATTCCACAGATGATTTAGGAGAAAAAAGCGTAGAACGTTTTCCGAAGGGAGCAGATGCCGTACAGGCCTTACAGGCAGGAAAGGTAGATGCGGTTATTATTGATAAGAATCCGGCAGAGGTATTTGTTTCTCAGAATAAGGGCTTAAAGCTTTTAGATAGTGCTTATGCGGAAGAGGAGTATGCTATCTGTGTCAAGAAGGGAAACACGGAGCTGGTAGAAAAGATTAATGCGGCTTTAAAGAAACTGAAGGATAACGGTAAGCTGGAGGAAATCACAGCGAAGTATATTCAGGCAAAATAAGCAGTTGCTTTGTAATCATTTCGGGTGTCCTGCCTAAGTGGCGGGACATCTCGCTGTAGAGGGGAGTAAAATATGTCATTACAGGAACATCTGTATATGAATCTGGTGCAGGATAAACGCTATCTCTATTTCCTGGAGGGACTGAAAAATACTTTGATTATCACCTTTTTCGCTTTGGTAATAGGTGTGGCATTGGGCTTTATCATCGGTATGGTGAGAAGTACCTATGACAGAACCGGAAAAGGCAAGATAGCCAACGGGATTTGTCAGTTTTATCTGACCATTATGCGAGGTACTCCGGCGGTAATTCAGCTGATGATTTTTTACTACTGTATCTTTACTTCCCGTATTTTCTCTGGAGTGTTTGTGGGAATTATTGCATTCGGACTAAACTCTGCGGCTTATGTGGCGGAAATCATCCGTTCCGGAATTATGTCCATCCCCAAGGGACAGATGGAGGCAGGTCGTTCTCTCGGTTTTAGCTATGGTGAGACTATGCGGTATATCATTATGCCTCAGGCGGTTCGTAATGTGCTTCCGGCCATCTTCAACGAGTTCATTGTCCTGATTAAGGAAACTGCGGTGGCAGGTTATGTGGCAGTACAGGATTTAACCAAGGCGGGAGACATTGTCCGTTCCAGAACCTATGATGCCTGGACACCATTGCTTACGGTGGCTTTGATTTATCTGATCTTAACCATGTTCTTCTCCTTCCTGGAGAAAAAGATGGAAGAGGCGTTCCAAAGGAAAGAAAGGGGATAATGATGGCAGAGGTCTTGATTAAGGTAGAACATCTCCATAAGCAATTTAAAAATCAAGAGGTTTTACATGATATCTCCGTGGAAATTCATAAGGGAGACGTGATTAGTATTATCGGACCCTCCGGCTCCGGAAAGTCCACCTTTCTTCGCTGCTTAAATGCTTTGGAAAGTCCGACCAAGGGAGATATTTTCTTTGAAGGGCAAAGCGTACTGCATAGCAAGAATGTGGATGCTTTACGGCAGAAGATGGGGATGGTGTTTCAGCAGTTTAACCTCTTTCCCCACATGAGTATTTTGGACAACCTGACTCTTGGCCCCAGAAAACTCCTTAAGAAATCCAAGGAGGAGGCGGAGGAAAAGGCAATGGCTCTTTTAAAAAGAGTGGGCCTGGAAGATAAGGCACAGCAATTTCCCCTACAGCTTTCCGGCGGACAGCAGCAAAGAGTGGCCATTGTAAGGGCTCTGGCTATGGAGCCGGATGTGATGCTCTTTGACGAACCCACATCGGCCTTAGACCCGGAAATGGTGGGAGAAGTGCTTCAGGTTATGCGGGATTTGGCAGAGGAAAAGATGACCATGGTAGTGGTGACCCATGAAATGGGTTTTGCCCGGGAGGTTTCCAACCGTGTGCTTTTCTTAGAGGATGGATATTTTATTACAGAGGCGGCTCCGGAAGACTTTTTCTATCATAGTGAAAATGAGCGTGTGCAGAGCTTTTTATCCAAGGTGCTTTAATATTGGGAAGGCATTTTTTCTTACGGCGATAAGATCCTAAAAAATCCCGTCATCAGTCCCTAAGAAGAAGCCCTTGAAAAGCCCTTATAGAGGTGTTAAGCTTAGTCGGCAAACAAATGTTTGCCGGCTATTTTTAGCTAGATTGTAGAGAGAGGTTTGGGAAATACATTGGAAAAGAAGTGGATAAAAATTCGTGGTGCGAATGAGCATAATTTAAAGCATGTGGATCTGGATATCCCCAGAGATTCTTTGGTGGTTCTTACAGGATTATCCGGATCGGGAAAGTCTTCCCTGGCCTTTGATACCATTTATGCCGAAGGGCAAAGAAGATATATGGAGTCCCTGTCCTCTTATGCCAGACAATTCTTGGGACAGATGGAAAAACCGGATGTGGAGTTGATTGAAGGGCTTTCTCCGGCTATTTCCATTGACCAAAAATCCACCAACAGAAACCCCCGTTCTACCGTGGGAACGGTAACGGAAATCTATGATTATCTTAGACTTCTCTATGCCAGGGTAGGAATTCCCCATTGCCCGGAATGTGGAAGAGAAATCAAGAAGCAGACCGTGGATGAGATGGTGGACCTTCTGATGAAGCGGGAAGAGGGGACGAAGATGCAACTCTTTGCTCCCGTGGTGAGAGGAAAGAAGGGAAAGCACGAAAAGCTTTTGGAAAGCGTTCGCCGTTCCGGCTTTGTGCGGGTCAGAATTGACGGCAATATGTATGAGCTGGAAGAAGAGATTGATTTAGAGAAAAATAACCGGCATACCATTGAAGTATTGGTAGACCGTCTTGTGGTACGGAAGGGCATTGAGAAGCGTCTTACCGACTCCATAGAGCAGGTACTTTCTTTAAGCAACGGCCTTTTGCTTGTGGACTTTTTAAATGGGGAGGAGCTACGGCTTTCCACCAGCTTTTCCTGTCCTGTGGACGGCAGCAGTATAGAGGAAATCGAGCCCAGAAGCTTCTCTTTTAATAATCCTTTTGGAGCCTGTCCTGCCTGCTTTGGAATAGGCTATAAGATGGAATTTGATGCGGAGCTGATGATTCCGGATGAAACTTTGTCTTTAAATCAGGGAGCCATTTCCGTAATGGGTTGGATGAATTCTAAGGATGAAGGAAGCTTTACCCATGCCATGCTGGTGGCTTTGAGCGAAAAGTACGGCTTTTCTTTAGATACCCCATTTTGTGAGCTTCCGGAGAAGATTCGGAAGATTATTCTCCATGGTACCGGTACGGAAAGTATTACGGTACGCTATGCCTCCCAGTTTGGAAAGGGAAATGTGCACCGTGTGGTATTTGAAGGCTTGCTCAATAACGTGGAAAGACGATATAAGGAGTGCTTTTCCGAGAAAATGAAGCAGGAATACGAGCAGTTTATGCGAATTACCCCCTGTCCCAGCTGTCACGGAGCCAGACTGAAGCCCAGCTCCCTTTCCGTAACGGTGGGTGAAAAAAATATTTACGAATCTACAACCATGCCTTTAGACCAGTTCCACGATTGGATTTCTTCCGTGACCCTCACTGCCATGGAAGAAAAAATTGCGGACCAAATCATTAGGGAGATTAAGGCCAGAAGCAAGTTTATGCTGGACGTGGGACTGAATTACCTAAGCCTTGCCCGTTCTGCCGGCACCCTTTCCGGAGGAGAAGCCCAAAGAATCCGTCTGGCTACTCAGATCGGTTCAGGTCTTGTGGGGGTTGCCTATATTTTGGATGAGCCCAGTATCGGCCTTCATCAAAGGGATAACGATAAGCTGATTGCCACCTTAAAGCACCTTCGAGATTTGGGAAATTCCGTGATTGTGGTGGAGCATGACGAAGACACCATGCGAGAGGCGGATTTGATTGTAGATATCGGTCCGGGAGCAGGAGAACACGGTGGACAGGTAGTGGCTGTAGGTACTGCCAAGGAGATTATGAAAAATAAGGACTCCATCACCGGCCAGTATTTAAGCGGAAAGAAAAAGATTCCTCTGCCAAAGCAAAGAAGGAGTTTTACGAAAACCTTGGATGTTTACGGTGCCCAGGAAAATAATTTAAAAAATGTGGATGTGAAGATTCCTTTATCCGTATTCACCTGTGTCACCGGAGTGTCAGGTTCCGGAAAGTCCTCTCTCGTCAATGAAATCGTCCATAAGCATTGTGCTAAGGTATTGAACAAGGCCAAAATGATTCCCGGAAAATTCAGAAAGATGGAGGGCTTGGAAGCCTTGGATAAAGTCATTGACATTGACCAAAGCCCTATCGGAAGAACCCCCCGTTCCAACCCCGCAACCTATACCGGCGTCTTCGACCTGATTCGTGACCTCTTTGCCAGCTCCAAGGATGCCAAGGAGAGAGGCTATACCAAGGGGCGTTTCTCTTTCAATGTAAAGGGTGGACGTTGTGAGGCCTGCTCCGGAGATGG
>NZ_CABSXI010000056.1:0-14609 GCF_902481605.1 uncultured Oribacterium sp.
GTAGCAGGGGCTTATAGCCTCGAGCAAACCACCCGTTTGACGGGTGGTAGTGATTTTGTTCATCTTCAAGTTTTCTTATTTCCAGTTATTTATTTTTTCCAGCGTTTTTATTTCTATTCATCCATTAATTCAAGCAAACATTCATTTATTTGCTTATTTGTCTATTTATCCGTTTAATTTCAAGCATTCTACAGTCTATTCATTTTAATTCCAAGCATGCTACGTTCTGTACTTTTATTTTCAAATATTCTGTCATTGATTTTTTTTCAAGTATTCTGCAATCTATTCATTTTTTAGAAAGGAACTTCTTATGCCTAAATTTAGTCTATCTTCCTTGAAACAGGGGAAAATTATTTTATTGCTCCTGATGTTTATGCTTCTGGGTTTTTTATTTTTCATGAATCAGGAACGGGAAAGAAAAATTATTTATAAGGGTGCGGCGGGGGAAGAGAAAGAAGCGTTTTTAGCCCGAGGTGCTTATGAAAGCTTAGAGGTAAAGAGCAAGGAAATGCTGCCGGTAAATCAGGGAAAAACGGCAGAAGAAAAGAAAGAAAAGCAAGAAGAGAATAAAAAGGAGAAAAAAGAAGAGAACCCGGAGATTAGTAAAGAAGAAAGTAAGGAAGAAAGCAAAGAAGAAAGTGAAGAAGAAAGTGAAGAAGAAAGTAAAGTAGGAAGTAAAGCAGAAAGTAAAGCAGGAAGTAAAGCTGAAATCGGAGTGGATGGTGAAAAGACAAATAAAGAAGCCGGCATAGAAGACAGTCCAGAGAAAATTCAGCAAAATCGGGAGGAAAAGAAAATCAATATCAATACCGCTACGGAGCAGGAGCTGGAAAGCTTAAAAGGAATTGGTCCCGCCACGGCAAAAAATATCATCCGTTACCGGGAGGAATACGGCGGATTTTCCAGTATTGAAGAAATTAAGAATGTAAAGAGAATCGGAGAGAAAATATTTGAAAAAATCAAGGCGGATATCTGTGTATAACAAAGGCCGGCGAATAGTTGACATGATTTTGTAAGCTTTATCCCTTGTGCTTTTCTGCTTTGCCCTTTATGATGAAAATGTTTTCCTTTATTCTGAGAGAATAAAGAGAAAAACAGCTAAGAGAAAAACAGCTAAGAGAAATTGAGATGCGAAGGAAAGAGTGAAATTTTTAATAGGAAGAGATAGTCCTTTCTTTTAAAAAGTTAAAACATTATAGGAAGAAGCAATCAGGGAAAGATGAGAAAAAGAATGGGAATCAAAAAAAGCCTGTGCTCTATGGTTTTATTACTATCCATATTACAGAGTACATTGATTTATGCAGAAGAAAGAGTTTACGGAATTTCAGACTACGGTCCGGTTTCCGTTAATGGAAATGGTGTAGGAAGAGGAAAGGATTCCACCTACCAGTATATTGAAGACCTTCTTTATAATAATCAGGGGAATACCGGGGCAGGAAACAGTGGATCTGCAAATTACGGCGGAAACAGCCCGGCAACCAATCCGGCCAGTGCCTCCTCTCAAAATACAACGAAGAGTGGCGGCCAAAATACGGCTGTTACCCAGGAAAGAAAGTGGAATTTGGCAAAGCTCTCGGGGAATGGGCAAACCAAGTCTATCGGCTCAGAGGTGAATGCCAATTATGCAGTGGTTTTTGACTTGGATCAAGGTACAATCTTAGGAGAAAAGAACAGCTCCGTAAGCATGAATCCGGCCTCTATGACGAAAGTGATGACTTTACTTGTGGCGGTAGAGAACCTTCCGGATTTAGAGAAGAAGATTACCATTACCCAGGATATCGTGGACTATGTGAAGGCAAGAGGAGCCAGCAACTGCGGTTTTGTGGCAGGGGAACAGGTTCGGGTAAAGGATTTACTCTATGGGGTAATTCTACCCTCAGGAGCGGATGCCGTATTGGCTCTGGCGAAGGAAATTGCCGGTTCTGAAGCCGGATTTGTAGCTTTAATGAATAAAAAAGCCCAGGATTTAGGACTATCCTCAGACTGTAAATTCCAAAATGCCACAGGGCTATATCACAGTACCCATCATATGAATGTAAAGGATATTGGAGAAATTATGGCGGCGGCTATGCGAAATTCCTTAGCCCGAGAGGTTCTTTCCACGGAGAACTATCAGATTCCTGCCACCAATAAGCATGGGGACGGTATTAAGCTGACGAACCTGTTTGTACAAAGAATAAAAGGGCAGGATACCGGAGGCGCCAGTGTGACTATGGCGAAAACAGGTTTTGTTCGTCAATCTATGTTTTGCGCTGTCAGTAGCGGAAAAGGAGCAAATGGAAAGAATCTTTTGGTGGTAACCGGCTACAGCTCCAGCACCTGGCAGTGTATTAAGGATCATGCAACCTTGTATAAGCGTTTCGGATAGATGTAAAGGGGAGAAGCTATGCCTATTAAAGTACAGAACCATTTACCTGCAAAGGACATATTGGAGAAGGAAAATATTTTCGTCATGGATGAACAGAGGGCGGTATCTCAGAATATTCGACCTCTGCATATTGCCATTCTCAACCTGATGCCCTTAAAGGAAGACACGGAGCTGGATTTACTTAGGGTGCTTTCCAACTTCCCGATTCAGACGGAAATCACGCTGATGAAGATGGAATCCCATGTTTCTACCCATACCAGCTCCGTTCATTTAAATACCTTTTATGTTAATTTTTCTTCCGTGAAGGAAGAGTATTTTGACGGCTTAATCATCACCGGAGCCCCGGTGGAGAAGATGCCTTTTGAAGAGGTTGGATACTGGAAAGAACTTACGGAAGTTATGGAATGGTCCAAAACCCATGTGTTTTCCACTTTCCATATTTGTTGGGGGGCCCAGGCGGGGCTGTACTATCATTATGGAATTCAGAAAGTGCCTTTGGAGAAGAAATTAAGCGGAATCTATTCCCATAGGGTTCTTCATAGGAAGAAAATGCTGATGAGGGGAATGGATGATGAGTTTTGTGTTCCCCAATCCCGTTATACCGGACTGGATGAAGAGGCGGTTAAGAAAAATAAAGAGCTTTATGTGGTGGCGGATAGTGAAGAGGCGGGAAGCTACTTGATTTTGGCCTGCTCTTCCCGCCAAATTTTTGTTACCGGTCATTCCGAGTATGACCGTTATGACTTGGATAAGGAGTATAAAAGAGATTTGGCAAAAGGAATCAATCCGGAGGTTCCGGTGAATTATTATCCTGATGACAATCCGGAGAATACCCCGATTTTATCCTGGCGCTCCAGCTCCAACTGTACCTATAGTAACTGGTTAAATTTTGTGTACCAGGAGACTCCCTATCGTTTGGAGGAAATGCGACCGGTTTCGGAGGACAGTTATCTTCGGGATGACCATAGAAGTGAAAGAGACAGTACCGTAAAGTCTGCCGATTAAGGAAACAAATAGTGACAGAAGCAATGAGTACAAGTAAAGGAGAAAATTATGGATGCAGTAGAACGTTTGATTCGCTACTTAAAGATTGATACGGAATCCGTACCGGATCAGGAAAAGATTCCTTCCAGCGAGAAGCAGTTTGATCTGGCAAGAGTCCTGGAAGCGGATTTAAAGGAGCTGGGCGTAAAGGATGTACAGTGTACCGACCATGCCTATGTTTACGGGAAAATTCCTTCCAATTTATCGAAGGAAGAGCAGGAAAAGACTCCTGCTTTAGGTTTTATTGCCCACATGGATACTTCTCCCTCCGCAAGAGGGAAGAATGTGGAGCCCAGAATTGTAAAGGATTATGACGGAAAAGATATTGCTTTAAACGAATCGGAAGTTCTTTCTCCGAAGGTATTTCCAAAGCTTTTAGAAGCAGTAGGACAGGATTTAATGGTGACCAACGGAAAAACCTTGTTGGGAGCGGATGATAAGGCAGGCGTTGCGGAAATCATGGCTATGGTGGAATATATTCAGACCCATCCGGAGTTTCGTCATGGAGATATTTGCATAGGTTTCACACCGGATGAAGAGGTTGGAGCAGGTGCAGACCTCTTTGATGTTCCTCTTTTCGGAGCAGAGGTGGCTTATACCGTAGACGGCGGCACCCTTGGAGAGGTGGAATATGAGAATTTTAACGCTGCCGGCGGAAAGGTGAAGATTCATGGGGTGAATGTTCATCCCGGTTCTGCAAAGGATAAGATGATGAATGCCAATCTTTTGGCGATGGAGTTTAATGCTTTACTACCAAATTGTACACCTGCCAACACAGAAGGGTATGAAGGTTTCTTCCACCTGTGTTCCTTTGTGGGAGAGGAAAGTCTGGCTACTTTGGACTACATTATTCGTGACCATGACTGGGAGAAATTCCAAGAAAAGAAGAGAATTTTTCAAGAGGCGGGAGAGAAGCTGAATCAGAAATACGGAGAAAAGGGTGCACATTTTTCCGTAGAAGTGAAAGACAGTTACTATAATATGGTGGAAAAGGTTCGCCCCCATATGTATTTGATTGATGTGGCAAAAACTGCCTTTGAAAAAGAGGGAGTTACCCCGAAGGTCTGCCCCATCCGTGGAGGTACAGACGGTGCCAAGCTTTCTTTTATGGGCTTACCCTGTCCCAACCTGTCTACAGGAGGAGAGAACTATCACGGTATTTATGAATATCTGAATCTTAATTCCTTCAAAAAGATGATTCCGGTGCTTTTAAAGATCTGTCAGGAAATGATTGGGAAAAAGAGCTAAGAGAAAGGACCTTCGAGTATACATTCGAAGGTCCTTTCTTTTATCATTATAGACTGCTTTGTCGTCCATCACTGGAATCCCTTTATGAAGGGACTTTTTTACAAGTTCTGTAGGTTTATCCTACTCGTCTTGTTTCTTATACTATATTCTTTTGTATGCTAAGCGTCTCACTTATCGCTTATCCATATTTTAAAAAGTAACCCGCTTGCTTTTCTTACGATTCATTCCTCCTCTATACTAATGCTCCTTCTCTGAAACATTCGTATCGGAATTCCCTTTCCTCTTATCTCAGAGAAGAGAGCTCATCGTCACTGTTTTCATCATGGATGCTGTACATCCGATAGCATTCCTTAGGAAACTCTATGCTTCCTTATCGGGAAATGCTTAATATTCAATTGTCTTATCTAGCCATTGGTTTGTACCACCTTTTTCCGAATCGCTTCTCTATAATTTCAAAATGGAATTTCACCATGATTTTATATATTTAAAGCGCTTATGATGGGAAACCGATTCTATTGGAAACCTGTTCTTTTCAGAAAATAAGAAGAAAGTCTTCTGCAAACCGATAGCATAATTCCCGCTATACAAGAGTTAAGTTTTCTCTACTCAGTTAAGTCTCCAGTAGAAGTACTGTTCTTCGTCCATTGGATTGTACCTCTCTTTCTTGATTATAGTTCGCAAACCTTCCGTTTGCACTTTGCAAATCTCTAACTCTTTCTCTTCGAGCTAAAGATTTTTTGCTGTTATTTTCTTTCTTGTGCCTATAGGATAGCACAAAAAATTTCTTTTGTAAAGGAAAATTAAATAAATATTATTTTTATTTTTGCGAAAAAAGAGACGATAAAAAAGAACTTTTCTCTTTGTAAATAAAATTTATCGTATTAATAAAACTAATTTTCAACAATCCGATTTATAGAATCCTCTTGTTTGAAAATCGATCCCGGAGAAAAGGGAAACTATAGACGGGAAGCTTTGTTTTGCCGTAGAATAGCATATGGAGTTCAGTTAATACTTCGTATGGAGAGGAATAAAGCTATGTTTCGTTATGAAGAAATTAAAAATCCGGAATATTATCAGGAAAATGTCCTTTTGCCCCATTCGGATCATATTGCCTACCGTAATGCTACGGAAGAAAAGCTGGGGAAAAGCTCCCTGCGAAAAAGTCTGAATGGATTATGGAAGTTTCATTATGCAAGGAGAATAGAAGACAGTATTCCGAATTTTGAAAGTTCGGAGTATTCCTGTAAGGACTGGGAGGATATTGTGGTGCCTGCCCATATTCAGTTGGAGGGATATGATGCACCTCAGTATGCCAATGTGCAGTACCCCTGGGAGGGGCATGAAAGCATCCGTCCGGGAGAAATTCCCCGGCATTTTAATCCGGTGGCTTCCTATGTAAAATACTTTATTCTGCCGAAGGAGTGGGGAAATCAGCCGGTGCGTATCTCTTTTCAAGGGGTGGAAAATGCCTTTGCCCTGTACTGTAACGGAGCTTATATCGGTTATCACAGCGATTCCTTTACTCCTGCTGAATTTTCTCTTGAGGGCTTTTTAAAGGAGGGAGAAAATAAGCTGGCTGTTCAGGTTTACAAGTGGTCTGCAGCCTCCTGGTGTGAGGATCAGGATTTCTTCCGTTTTTCCGGAATTTTCCGGGAGGTATATCTTTATACCCTGCCTAAGTTGCATTTTAAGGACCTGCATCTTCGGACAGAGATGAGCAGGGATTTTAAAGAAGGAAAGCTTTATTTTTCGGGAAAAATCGAAGGCCGAGAGAAAGAAACAGAAAAAGAAACAGAAAAGGAAACAGAAAAGGAAACAGAAAAGGAAACAGAAAAGGAAACAGGGAAGGAAGAAGGAAAGGGAATTCTTCGCTATAGCCTTTTTGATGGGGGAGTCTGCCTTCCCAAGGGAAGAGGCTTTGCTGTAGAGCAAAAGATTGTTTCTAAAGGAGAAATCCCTGTATCGGGGGGAATGAGCGTTTCCGAAGAAAAAAATGCTTTGGATTGCAAAACGAAGCTTTCTCAAAAAGCCGGGGAAGAGTTTACAAAAATCCATCAGGGATTTCCTTACAGTACCGTGGAATTTTCTATTTCACTGGAAGCTCCCAAGCTTTGGTCTGCGGAACAGCCTAATCTCTATACCTTGGTTTTGGAGCTTTGTACGGAAGAGGGAGAAGTACTGGAATATATCGTGGAAAAAGCGGGGTTCCGTCATTTTGCCTTGGAAGACGGACTGATGAAAATCAACGGAAAGCGCATTGTTTTTAAGGGAGTAAACCGACACGATTTCAGCAGCTTAACGGGAAGAGCAGTAAGTGTTTCGGAGATGGAGAAGGATATCCAAACCATGAAGCGAAACAATATCAATGCCCTTCGTACCTCTCATTATCCCAACAATTCCGCCCTCTACCGTTTGGCGGATGAGTACGGCCTTTATGTAATGGATGAGTGTAATATGGAAACCCACGGCAGCTGGGACACCTATGCCTTTACAAAAGATATAGACTATGTGCTTCCCAAGGATAAAAAAGAATGGGAGGCCATGCTTTTACAAAGAATTGAAAATATGTGGCAGAGGGACAAAAACCATCCCTCCATCCTGATTTTCTCCTGCGGAAATGAAAGCTTCGGTGGATCTGTCATTCATGAGATGGCAAAACGTCTTCGCAGCTTGGATTCCTCCAGACTGGTGCATTATGAGGGACTCTTTAATGACCGCTCCTATCCGGACAGCAGTGATATGGAAAGTCGAATGTACCCACCGGTTACGGAAATCAAAGACTATCTTTCCAAGCACAGGGAAAAGCCCTTCCTGCTTTGTGAATATGCCCATTCCATGGGGAATTCCTTAGGGGCTTTGTATAAGTACACGGAGTATGCGGAGGAGGAGCCTTTGTTTCAGGGAGGCTTTATCTGGGACTATGTGGACCAAAGCCTTTGGAAGAAAAATCGTTACGGTGAAAAATTTTTAGCCTATGGGGGAGATTTTTCCGACAGGCCTTCGGATTTTCAATTCAGTGCCAACGGCATTGTTTTTGGGGGAGATAGAAATCCAAAGCCCCAGATGCAGGAAGTGAAATATCTCTACCAAAATATCTTTTGTACCTTGGAAGAGGATGAGATTTTGATAAAGAATCGTTCTCTTTTCCAATCCACTTCAGAACTGGATTGTAAACTATCTCTTTATCGTTACGGAAAGCTTTGGAAGGAGTGTTTGTTGGAGACAAATGTTCCGCCCCAATCTGAGGGGAGAATCCCTAATCCGTTTTTAAAAGAAGAATTGGAGGGAGAGTATACTCTCCGGATTAGTTTTCATTTAAAGAAGGATAGTTTGTACGGAGAAAAAGGCTTGGAGATGGCCTTTTCGGAAAGAACCTATACGGTGGAGAAAAAAGAGACTTTGAGGCTGTATCTGTTGGGGGAAGAACAACAGGAGGAACATTGGGTGAGAAGCTTGGAGAAGCTTTTGGAAGAGTGGGGAAGTGCTTCGGAAGTGATTCCGGAAGACTTTCAGATTCTTTCCTCGCCCCATAATATTGGTGTACGAGGCAGTTCTTTTGAGGCAATCTTTTCTTTGATTCAGGGCGGGCTGGTATCCTACCGATATGGAGGAAAAGAGTATTTGGAGGCCATGCCAAGACCTAATTTCTGGCGTGCTCCCACCGACAATGACACGGGAAATCTGATGGCTTTTCGCTATGCTCAGTGGAAAACAGCAAGTCAGTATTTAAGTACAAGAAGCCCTGAGGCAAGCCTGATGTTGGAAAAACCGCAAGAGGTACTGATGAAAATGGAGAAGGATTGCTTCCTTATTCGTTACAGCTATCATTTGCCTACCAATCCGAGAAGCAGCTGTCAGATGCAGTACAGCGTTTTCCCGGATGGAAAAATCAGCGTAAGTCTGGACTATAGTCTGCCCAAGGAGGGAAATCCTGTTCTTCTGAAACAACTGTCTGAACTTCCGGAATTTGGGGCTCTCTTTACTCTAAATGCGGATTTGGAAAACTTTTCCTGGTACGGCTTGGGAGAAGAGGACTGTTATGCCGACAGAAAGCATGGCGGAAAATTGGGCATTTATCATGGGAAGGTAAGGGATAATTTTGTCCCCTATGTTTTCCCCCAGGAGTCCGGAAACAAGGCGGAGGTACGACTGGCGACTCTCACTGATGAGAAGGGTAGGGGCTTAGTTTTCTTAGCAGAAAATGAAGAGGGGCAAATGAATGTTTCAGCCCTGCCCTGGACCCCCCATGAAATTGAAAATGCCTGCCACGGTTATGAACTTCCTCCGATTCATCATAGTATCCTGCGTCTTTCCAAGGCTCAGATGGGAGTGGGAGGAGACGATAGCTGGGGTTCCCATACCCATGAGGAGTTCTTGGTGAAGGTAAAGGATAGGATTCATTTCAGCTTTTCCTTTATGGGGATTTGCTAAAGCGGAGTTACAATCCTTTTTACGAATATAGGGAGATACCTTCTCTTAAGGCTTTGAATTATGCCATTTTTAGAACGGCTATCAAAAATTTAGAAATAATCTACGAGGATATAGAGGGAAATACTCTATATCCTTATTTTTTAAGAGAAAATGACGAAATATCCTGTATAGAAATGTTTCTCCCTGTTCAGGGCGTTTTTCACTTGCTTATTTTTGGAAATACTTTGTTTTTTCCGGAAATAGGCTGTAGTAAAGGAGGCAATATGCTGGAAAATGTGCGTGCCGTAGGAAAGGATTCCTACCAAAACAAGATTTTATCCAAGGTTGAGAGCGGAAAAACCAAGGAAAGCCAAAAAGTGGATAAACAAGCCTCCGGCAAGGAAGCGGAGCTTGCAAAGGCTACAGGAGGGAAAGAAGCTGTAGTACAAAAAGACAGCTTGGAGCTATCCGGTAGAGCGAAGGAAGTGGCAGCCAAGGGGACACAGGCGACTAGGGCGGAAAAGACGAAAGCACTGAGTGCCGAGGAGGGACTTTCCGATAAGGCGAAAACCTACTTAAAGAATCTGCGCCGTTCTCGAAATTTTGTGGATTTTCGTATTGCGGAAAAGGGAAAAGAAAATGATGCCTTAGCAGGAAAGAGCAATAAGGAATTTACCGTTGTTTTAAGCAATGAAGAAATTGAAAAAATGGCAACGGATAAGAAATTTGAAAGAGAGCAATTAAATACATTGGATCAGACCGTAAAGTCTATGCTTATGGCACAGACAGGGATAGGCAATAACAATGGCGCAAACAAGACCAATGTGGAAGACATTAAGAGTATTGCGGCAAAAACCCAAGAGGACGGTACCACCATGTTGATTGCCAGCTTAGAGAAGAGTACAAGCTCTGTCAGAAAGATTGCAGAGGAACAGGATAAAAAGCGGGAAGCGAAGAAACTGGAAGAAAAGCAGGATGCTAAGAGAGCGGCCGAAAAGGAAGCACTTAAGGAGGATAAAAAGTCCGAGAAGGCACAAAAGTCAGGGAAATCCGGAAAGGTAGAGAAGACGGATTCCAAGGATAAACTTTCCGATAAAGAAAAAGCGATAAGGGAAACAGAGGACCTTGAAGCTGCGGAAAAAACAGCTGTAAAACGTGTGGAAGTAAGGGGAAGAACCATAGAAGAGCTTATGGAAAACATGAAAAAGCTGGATTGGACTAAGGTTCCGGTGACAGAATAAAGGGATAGCTCTCTTATTTTATTGTAAAATGAAATAGGGCAGGCAATTTATTATTTGCTTATATAAATTTTATTTTTGTTTATAATTAAAAAGATTCATGCTATACTTCCTCCTTGTAAGGGTTGAACTATCTTTAGGAGGAAGCATGGCATTTTTTTCATTTTTGGATCAGAAAAAGAAAAAGGATGCACTTAGGGAGCTTGCAAAGGAAAGAAAGAGAGGAATTCCTGCAGAACGGCTGGAAAAGGCCAACGGGGAAATCCATCTTCGGCTTTTGCAATCTCCTTTTTTTCTGGAAGCGGAAAGGATCTTCTCCTATGTGAGTATGGAAGGGGAGGTGGACACCAGAATTATTTTGGAAACGGCATTACAAATGGGGAAAAGAGTATGTGTTCCCCGATGTATTCCGGGAAAAGAGCATCTGATGGAGGCGGTAGAGATTCATAGTATGGAGGAACTGATTCCCCAGACCTATGGAATTTTAGAACCAAGGAAAGAACTCCCTTCTTCTACGGACCGGTGCTTTGACTTGTCTTTGATTCCCTGTGTAATGGCGGATCAAAGGGGGGGAAGACTGGGGCATGGAGCAGGCTACTACGATCGATTCTTGGAAAAGAGCAGGGGGAAAAAGCTATGTTTATGCTTTTCCTGGTTACTTTACGATAAGATTCCCATGGAGAAAACGGATATCCGCATGGATGCACTATTAACAGAGGAAGGCTACTTTGCATTTCATTAAGAATCTTTCACAAAATACGAAAAAAATTTCTGTAAGAAATGCCAAGTTGTAATCTGTTAAAAAAATAGCTAGTATTAGTGAAGTCAAAAAATTAATTTGTTCCCAAAAAAAAATTTTGGTCAGGAGGGGCGAAAATGGGTGTAGAACAAAACAAAATGGAAGAGTTGTTTAAATGGGATGGAAAGCCTGATGTGGCACCTACCATTTCTTTGGCGCTACAGCACTTGGTGGCTATGATTATCGGTTGTGTAACACCGGCGATTATCATCTCTAATGTAGCAGGATTGGAAATTGGACAAAGAATTATCTTGATTCAGGCATCCTTAACCATGTCTGCAGTCTGTACCTTCTTACAGCTCTTTCCCTTAAAGAAGGGCGTTTTCGGTGCCGGACTTCCTATGATT
Source organism: uncultured Oribacterium sp. (assembly GCF_902481605.1). NCBI lineage: Bacteria > Bacillati > Bacillota > Clostridia > Lachnospirales > Lachnospiraceae > Oribacterium > uncultured Oribacterium sp. Next base: position 11,455 of record NZ_CABSXI010000056.1, read on the forward strand.
TTAGGAATCAGCTTTGCTTATCTTCCCAGTATGCAGGCCATTGCCAAAGATGGCGGTGGAGTAAGTGCTATCGTTGGAGCAATGATGGTTGGTGGAATCGTTGCTGTTGTAGTAGGAATATTTGTTAAGAGCATTCGTAAATTTTTCCCACCACTGATTACCGGAACAGTAGTATTTACCATTGGTTTATCCTTGTATCCAACAGCGGTAAACTATATGGCCGGCGGAGTAGCAAACAGAATGCAGACTCTTGCTGAAAAAGGGATTACCATTAATCCTGCACTGTACTACGGATCTTGGCAGAACTGGTTGGTAGCATTTATTACCTTAATTGCTGTAATGTGCTTTAGTATCTTTGGTAAGGGCATTTTCAAGTTAGCGTCTATCCTTTTAGGTATGCTTGTAGGATATCTTGTGGCTCTTGGTTTTGGGATGATTTCCTTTGACAAAATTGGAACCGCTTCTTGGTTTGCGCTTCCTCACTTCCTGCCATTCGGTGTTTCTTTCAATGCACCTGCTTGTATTTCCATTGGATTGCTTTTTGCCATTAACTCCATTCAGGCTATCGGTGATTTTACAGCAACTACTATGGGTGGATTTAACAGAGAGCCCAGTGATGACGAGTTGCGCGGCGGAATTATTGCCTACGGTGCTACTAACTTCCTTACAGCATTCTTTGGAGGTCTTCCCACAGCAACCTATTCTCAAAATGTGGGTATCGTAATTTCCAATAAGGTAGTAGCAAGAAGGGTATTTGCAACTACAGGTGTATTTATTTTGATTTGTGGACTGTGCCCTAAGTTCTCTGCATTACTTACCACTATTCCTCAGTGTGTTTTGGGAGGAGCTACCATTACTGTATTCTCTACCATTGCGATGACCGGAATTAAGTTGATTACACAGGAACCATTAACTGCTCGTTCTACTACAGTAGTAGGTCTTGCGGCTGCTATCGGAGTGGGTATTGCGCAGGCTCCTGCATCCTTGGAATTGTTCCCGACATCTTTTACTATGATTTTCGGAAAGTCTCCTGTAGTTTTGGCAACCATCATTGCAGTATTCTTGAATATTGTATTGCCAAAGGAAGAGAAAAAAGCTTAATTGCATACAATCAATAGGGGCTGTCTAAGGCCCAAAGAAAAAGTGCTCAGACATATTCTGAGCACTTTTTTGCCTATTGTAGGAGCAGGGATAGATCTGGAGGCAGTTCCCGTTTAAAAAACATTTTTTCTTTCCCAATCGGATGGGTAAAGGAAATGGAGTAGGAGTGGAGTGCCTGACGGGACAAGCCTATATTTTGTGAAACAATACTTTCTTCATTGCCGTAAAGACTATCCCCCAGTAAGGGACAGGAGAGGTAAGAAAGATGGACACGAATCTGATGGGTCCGGCCGGTGGCCAGCTGAAGCTGCAGAAGAGAATAGTTGTTATTGGGAAAATAGTTTAAGACATTAAAATAACTTAGGGCTTCCTGTCCTTTTTGAAAATCCACGGTTCTCAGCATTTTTTCTTCTTCTACTCTGGCGATAGGCGCAGATATGGCAAAGGCATAATCAAATTCTTCTTTTTCGCTCTCATGAACCCGTCTGAATCCAGGAACATGACCGAGGGAAAATTCGGGATTTCCCTGACAAAAAGCCAGATAGCTTCTTTGAATACGTCCTTCCTTCATGTCTTTGTTTAGAATCGATGCCGCCAGACGATTTTTTGCCAGAAGGATTAAACCGCTGGTGTCCAAATCCAACCTGTGGATAAAGTGGCAAACAAAAGAAGATGCAGAAGAATTCTGCATCTGATAAAAAACTACGGCACCGGCTAAAGTCTTTTCAAAATGTCCGGGAGAGGGATGACAGGGAAGTCCTGCAGGCTTATTTAGCAGCAGGATATCCCGGTCTTCATAAACAATATCCAATGGGAAATCATAGGGCGGAGCACTGTTCTCTTCCTCCGGGGGAAGGTAGACAGACAGGCAATCCCCCTCCGCCAAATGATCTACGGTAAAGGCCCATTGACCATTTTTTTCAATCCCGTAATGCTCAATTTCCTCCTCAAAAAAATGAACTCTCTTTAAAGCGGAAAGAAGGCTTTTGGTATAGCCCTGTTCCAGAAGAAAAGCTTCGATCGATTTGTTTGCAAAATCTTTCGGAACGGTATAGGTAAAAAGAGTAGGAATGCTCATGCGTTAAAAGGAAAAGGTTTCTGCCAGAGGAAGCCAGAGCTCATCCTTTTCGGAGAGAAGAAGGGGACTGCCGTCTTCCATGGTGTAACCGTCTTTTTTCGCATTTCCGGCATAAGTACCCTTTAACTCCGGCCACTGAATGCCGATACTTGGATCATTCCATGCCAGACCGCCTTCGTCTCCGGGATGGTAGAAATCTGTTACCTTATAGGCAAATTCCGCGGTATCGGAAAGTACAAGGAAACCATGGGCAAAGCCCTCCGGAATATAGAACATCTTTTTATTTTCTTCACTAAGGGTAATACCGAAATGCTTGCCGTAAGTTTTGCTGTTCTTTCTTAAATCTACAGCCACATCATAAACTCTTCCTTTTAATACGCGAACAAGTTTTCCCTGGGGATATTGCTTTTGAAAATGCAGTCCCCGTAATACACCCTTTACAGACATACTCTGATTGTCCTGTACAAAACGAAGATTAAGTCCCTGCTCCTTAAAATCTCTTTCATTGTAGCTTTCCATAAAATAGCCTCTGCTGTCCTGGTGGATGGTGGGAGTGATAATACATAATCCCTCAATGTCCGTTCTTTCTACCTGAATCTGTCCCATGAAATTTATCCTTTCTCCTTTGTAGTAAGTAATAGAAAATAAAGTGTTTCCTTTTTTCTCATAAATAGTAATAAACTAAGAAATACCATCGATATTTTAGCATAAAAAAATTTTTTCACATAATACTTATTTTTTAATATTTGTCTCCGATATATATCTTGTAGCAAGGATAAAACCAAAAAACTTGCCACAAATCATCTCTTCCTTTGGAAGAGGACACCGGTCTTCGGACCCTAACAGCCAAAAGGCAAAAAAACAGTCGAAAGACAAAAAAGGCGACACAAGAAGTTTTTTCTCTGGCGCCGGAGGAGAAACTTTGCATAGGACAGGGAGGTTCTGGCATGCCGAAATCAGGAGGATATTACTATGG
>NZ_CABSXI010000057.1:0-14551 GCF_902481605.1 uncultured Oribacterium sp.
TGTACAAAATTAGGAGCATTTTTTCGGAAACTTAGTCTATAGCCAGAAAGAGGGAAAGTAGATAGAATACTATTAGCATAAGTATGCGAAAATCCTGGAATTCAGATACCGGTTTTCTGCTGAAAAGAAAGCATAAATCATATTTATAGAAGGAGAAACAGCATGGCAAGTGTGCAGCTCAAAAATGTGGTAAAGAAATACCCCAACGGATTTGTGGCAGTAAAAGATTTTAATTTAGAGATTGAAGATAAGGAATTTATCATTTTCGTAGGACCTTCAGGATGCGGTAAGTCCACTACCCTTCGTATGGTGGCAGGACTGGAAGACATCAGCTCCGGAGACCTTTTTATCGACGGAAAGAGAATGAATGATGTAGAACCGAAGGATAGAGACATTGCCATGGTTTTCCAGAACTATGCATTATATCCTCATATGACTGTATACGATAACATGGCCTTCGGACTGAAGCTTAGAAAAGTACCAAAGGATGAAATCGATAAGAAGGTGCATGAAGCTGCAAGAATTTTGGATCTTGAGCACTTGCTGGACAGAAAGCCTAAGGCTCTTTCCGGAGGACAGAGACAGCGTGTGGCTATGGGACGTGCCATCGTTCGTCGTCCGAAGGTATTCCTGATGGATGAACCTCTTTCCAACCTGGATGCAAAGTTAAGGGCACAGATGCGTGTAGAGATTGCAAAGCTCCACAAGTCCTTAGAGACTACCATCATCTATGTAACCCATGACCAGACCGAGGCTATGACACTGGGAACCAGAATCGTAGTTTTGAAGGACGGTTATATTCAGCAGGTAGATACTCCGGAGAACCTTTACGATACCCCCTGCAACAAGTTCGTAGCAGGATTTATCGGATCTCCCCAGATGAATATGATTGATGCGGAGTGCACAGAAGAGGGCGGCGCTGTAAAGTTAAGCTTTGCAGGAAACACCATCACCTTAAATGAAAAGAAAGCAGCTGCTTTAAAGGATAAGGGCTATATCGGAAAGACTGTCACATTAGGAATTCGTCCTGAAGACTTACATGACGAGGAAGAGTATCTTTCTCAGCATGGACAGTCCGTGATTTCCGCAGAAATTCGTGTATACGAGATGCTCGGAGCGGAGACCTTACTCTACTTCGATATCGGAGATGCTTCCTGGACCGCAAGAGTGAATCCCAAGACCAAGGCAAGAACAGGAGATACCGTTCGCTTTGCTTTGGATGAGAACAAGATTCATATTTTCGATAAGGAAACAGAGCAGACGATTACCAACTAAGAGAATTTGGCTTTGTAGAAAAGCAATAAAAGTTTTTTGAAAAACTGGTAAAAAAGACAGGAAAAGAACTTTTCTTTCCCTGTCTTTTTTTAAAATGCTTGAAAATTGGAAATAAACTGATTATAGTAATGGGGAAAAACGATAAGGTTGGGAGAAGAGATAAGGTTGAGACGTGATTGGAAAGGCTGCATTCTTCCCCCCGGTGTAGTTCATGAAAGAATGGAGTAGAGATGATTTCAAATCAGGTTTTGCAAAGTACAATTGATTCCTTAAAGGGAATCGCCAGACTGGATATTGCCATTGCAGACATTGACGGAAAAGTATTAGCCACAACTTTCCAAGAGGATAGGGATGTATCCGAGATGGTCGTCTCTTTTGCGGCCTCTCAGGCGGATTCTCAGGCAGCAGGAGGCTTCCAGTTTTTTAAGATTTTCGATGAGCACCAGCTGGAATATGTTCTGATTGCCCATGGAGATACGGATGATGTATATATGGTAGGAAAGCTTGCCGTATTACAGATTCAGACTCTTTTAGTGGCATACCGTGAGAAGTTCGATAAGGACAATTTTATTAAGAACCTTCTTTTAGACAACTTGCTTCTGGTAGATATTTATAACCGGGCGAAGAAGCTTCATATCGAAGTGGGCGTTCGTCGTGTAGTGTATATGGTAGAGGCCAAGGATAACCTGGACGGTTCCGCGCAGGAGGCTTTAAAGAGCTTCTTCTCTTCCGAGCCCAAGGATTTTGTGACTGCGGTAGATGAGAAGAACATTATCGTGGTGAAGGAGCTTGCTCCGGAGGATGATTATAAGCAGGTGCAGAAGGTTGCGGAGAGCATGATGGATATGCTGTCTTCCGAGCTTATGCTTTCAGCAAAGATTTCCTACGGTACCATTGTGAACGAGATTAAGGAAGTTTCCCGTTCCTATAAGGAAGCTAAGATGGCTCTGGAGGTAGGAAAGATTTTCTTTGTGGACAAGGAGATTATTGCTTACAATGCCCTTGGTATCGGTCGTTTGATTTATCAGTTGCCGATTCCTCTTTGTAAGATGTTTATTAAGGAAATCTTTACGGACGTTTCCCCGGATGATTTCGATGAGGAAACTCTGTCCACCATTAACAAGTTCTTCGAGAACAATCTGAATGTATCCGAGACTTCCAGACAGTTGTATATCCATAGAAATACCTTAGTGTATCGATTGGATAAGCTGGATCGTTCCACAGGACTGGATTTAAGGGTCTTTGATGACGCCATTACCTTCAAGATTGCCCTCATGGTTGTAAAATATATGAAGTATATGGAAACTCTTGATTTTTAAAGCAGATTTTCCCAAGAACGCCAAGAGCTGAATAGCTTTTGGCGTTTATTCTTAACGAGTATCGCACGCGTAGTGTGCGATATCTCGTTTCTGAAATAGAGTGAAAGGGCAGTTAGGAGAAATAGATGGACGCAAATGAGGAGAAGCATTTGAGGGAAGAGGAATCAAGGCAGGAACCTGAGAAAGTAGCATCGGGGTTGGGACCGGAAGAAGTGCGGACAGAGACATCGGGACCGGAGACGGAGGAAGCGCGGACAGAGACATCGGGGCCGGAGACGGAGGAAGCGCGGATAGAGACATCGGGGATGGAGACGGAGGAAGCGCAGAAAGCCGGGCCGGAACAGAATAAAAAAGGGATTTGGAAGGGAGTGGTATTTTTCTTCCTTTGCTTTACCCTTTCCTTTGTTCTTGGTGCGCTTTTGTGCTATTTTTATTTCTTCGGATTTCCGAAAAGACAAGAAAATCAGGCCATTCATAATGGAGCGGCCAGTTCTTCCACCCTTTCCGACTCCAATCTGGAGAACTTGGAGTCTATTAACCTTCCAAGAGTTACGGAGAAGCTTAGGAAGATTCAGGATTTGCTGACGGACAGCTACCTTTATCAGGAAAATGGAAAAGATGCGGAGGAGATGATTTACAAGGGCTTTTTGACAAGCCTTCTGCAAGAGGATCCCTATGCTGCTTACTATACAAAGGAAGAGATAGAGAAGACCAGAAATCGTCAAAAGGGAATATACAAAGGAATCGGTGCGGCGGTATCCGAAAAGGAAGGCGGCCCCTTGGTAGAGTATGTTTATCCCGGATCTCCTGCGGAAAAGGGAGGTCTTTTGGCGGGAGATGTTGTACTGAAGGTGGACGGCATTTCCGTGGAAAGCCTTAGCCTAAACTATATTGTGGAGAATCTGATTCAGGGTTTGGCGGGAAGCTCTTTGGAAATGGTGGTGAATCGAAACGGTGAGGAAGTCACTCTGCGGATTACCAGAGGAGAGGTGGTCATTCCCGGCTCTGAAGTTGGAGATGTGGCAGAGATGTTGAAGCTTCAGAGCGGAGCTGAAAAGCAAAATGAAACAGACCCACAGAAGAGTGAAGAACAGCAGCCTGATGTAAATAGGGATGTCTTAGCCAGGCTAAAGCCTGGAGATATCGGTTACCTTTCCTTAAGGGGATTCTATATGGAGGCGGTGGATTCCTTCATTTCCCAGTATGAATCCGATATTGACGGAAAGAAGAAGGCTTTGATTATCGATTTACGAGGAAATCCGGGGGGTGACGTGGAAGCGGCAACCAAACTGCTGGATTACTTTCTGCCGGATCATTTGCAGAAGCCGAAGAGAAAGGACAGCGATAACAAAACTGTACAGATGGAAAATCGTGGCGAAAGTGCTTCCTCCTCCGTCTTGGAAGTCACTCCCAACCCCAATCGCCAATTTGAAAAGGATAAGACCCTTCTTCTTTATACGGAAGATAAGTGGGGAAAGGGAAAGGACTGGTATGCCAAGGATGGACATGAAGTGGACCTGCCCATCATCATTTTAATGAACCAAAACTCCGCCTCCGCTTCGGAGCTTTTTGCAGGAACCATGCAGGATTATGACAGAGCCTGGGTTTTCGGAACCCAGTCTTACGGCAAGGGCATTGTGCAGACGGTACGAAGCTTCCCGGACGGATCTGCGGTGGAGTTTACCACCCATTACTACTTTACGCCGGCAGGACGAAACATCCACAAGAAGGGAATTACACCGGATCTTACGGTGGAAATGCCGGAGGCGGATCAATTCACTTATCTTCGGGACAGAACAAAAGACCTGCAATTAAGAAAAGCAGCAGAGAGTCTTTATATTAATTTTATACACGATAAAAACAGCCCATGATATACTCAGTTCATCAGAAGATGAACAGTAATGGATGGTGAGGCATGGTATTTTTTATCGTTAATCCCCGAGCGGGACAGGGAATGGGGTTACGACTTTGGGAGAAAATGAAGGAAGAGGGAAAGTCTTTGTTGGGAGAAGAAGGCTTTTCCGTTTTCTTTACGGAAAAACAGGGAGATGCCAGACTCTTTGCCAGAGAAATCACCAGAGAGATCAATAAAGAAAATCATAGAGAAATCATCGGAGAGATCAATAAAGAAAATCATAGAGAAATCACTGGAGAAAATCCTAAAGAAACCCAACAAGAGATTCATAGAGATTATTCCGGAGAAAGTAAAAGAAAAGCAAAAGCCATATATGAAGAGGATAGGATTTGTGTCATCGGCGGAACAGGCACCTTAAATGAAGTAATTGACGGGGCTATGCTGGATAACAATTCCTTTCCGATTTCCTTTTTGCCGGTACATAGGGACAACGACTTTGCCAGAGCGCTGCAAAAGGGTTATAAGATTCCGGAAAGTCTTTCGGCCCTTTTTGCCAAGGAAGAGCGAAAAGTAGATTACGGCATTGTAGAGGGAGAAAGAGGACACAGACGTTTTGTGGTCAGTGTGGGACTGGGCTTTGAGGCAGCTGTTCTACAGGAGCTGCTCAGTATGGGTTGCAGCATTTGCCCCAAAGAAAAACAGCGGATTCGTTCCAAGGCTCTTTCTTATTTTTATGCTTTTGTGAAAGAATTAAAACGGGCAAAGAAAATCAAAGGAAGTATTCTCCTGGATGGAGAAGAACGGGTGGAATTCCAGCATATCCTCTTTTTGTCCATTCATAACCACCCTTATGAATCCGGCTATGCTTTGGGATGCGGAGCTTCCGGAGAAGACGGTGTTCTGGATTTATGTTTGGTCAGCACCAAGAAAAAGCTTCGATTGCTTTACATTATGTTTGCGGCACTTTTCGGAAAGCATAAAAGCCTTCCCGGAGTGCATTGCTACCGGTTTAAGAAGATGGAAATTCATTTGGAACAGGAAGTGGCCTTCCATGTGGATGGAGAATCTTTGGGAAAACAAAAGGATCTTTTCATTTCCTGTATGCCCGGAAGATTGCGGCTGCAAATTTAAAACAGATGGGAAGAAGATAGACATAAAAGACTGTTTCTTGAGGTTTCTGGAAAGGGTTTAGCAGAGATAAAAAGCTTAAGCAGAAATGAAAAGGTCTTAGAGAAAGGAATGGGAAAATGAGAGTTGGGTTGGGGTATGACGTACATAGGCTGGTGGAAGGAAGAGACTTGATTCTTGCCGGGGTAAAGATTCCTTATGAAAAGGGACTTTTGGGACATTCCGACGCGGATGTGGTGCTGCACGCTTTAACCGATGCCATCCTGGGGGCAGCAGCTCTTGGAGATATCGGAAGACATTTTCCGGATACGGAGGAACGCTATAAGGGAATTTCTTCCGTCCTGCTTTTGGAAAAGGCCTATGCTTTGGTACAGGAGAAGGGCTATACTCTGGGAAATGCAGACATTTGTATCCTACTGGAAAGACCGAAAATCAAGAATTATATTCCGGAGATGGAAGAATGCATCGCCAGGGCGCTTCATTGTGAAAGAGGACAGATTTCCGTGAAAGCCACAACAGAGGAAGGCTTGGGCTTTACCGGAAGGGGCGAGGGGATTGCGGCGAAGGCCATTGTGCTTTTGGAAAACCGTTAACACTATGGTAAAATGAAGGGGAGTCTCGGAAAAGAAAAGTTCTTCGGAAGTTTTATGCATTGTCACAAATTGAACACAATATCTCTTTAAAATAAAGAGATATTTTTTATATAAGATAATGCTTCAGTAGATGGAAGACAGTGTTTTTCTGCAATATTATTAACGGAAAAATATTTTAAGGGGGAGAAGAGATGAAACGTTTTATTGGGATAGTCTTTTCGGCTTTGCTTTTCGGAGTGATTGCCGGAACTTGTATGGTGGGCATCAATTACCTTGCTCAATCCAATGGGATTTATCATATTCTGGCGGAAGGAGAGCTTTCTCAGGATAATGAGGCGAATTCGAAGCAAGACAGTACTCAGGAATCCAAGGAAGAAAAGCAGAAAGAAAAGCAGGAGAAAAAGACCAGCGCTTCCGATGTAGAGAAGGAAAAGACGGTGGTGCAGGCGGATTCCGGCTCTGTCAGTCAGGTGGCTAAGGAGGCTATGCCTTCCGTTGTAGCTATTACCAATATGATGCGTTATCAGGAAAACGGTTTTTCCATCTTCGGCGATATCCAGAGAGAAACCGAGTATCCTGCCAGCGGTTCCGGTGTCATCGTTGGAAAGAATGAAACGGAACTTTTGATTGCCACCAATAATCACGTGATTCAGGACTCCAATTCCTTAACCGTAAGCTTCATTGACGACAGTACCGCCAAGGCTCAGGTGAAGGGAACCGACGCCACGGTGGATTTAGCCCTTGTTTCCGTGAAGCTTTCAGACTTATCTCAGGAAACCAGAGATAAGATTAAAGTGATTGAAATCGGCTCCTCCGATGCTATGGAGGTGGGAGACCAGGTAGTAGCCATCGGAAATGCTTTAGGCTATGGTCAATCCGTAACCAAGGGAATCATTTCCGCAAAGGATAGAGATGTGGAGACGGAAGACGGAACCGCAGAGGGATTATTACAGACGGATGCGGCTATCAACCCCGGTAACTCCGGCGGAGCCCTTCTGAATATGCAGGGCGAATTAATCGGTATCAATGTGGCCAAGTACTCCGACACGGATGTAGAGGGTATGGGCTATTCCATTCCATCCTCCAAGGCAGAGAGCATTTTGAAATCCCTTTCCACTCTGGCCACCAGAGAGGACGTTCCCAAGGAGGAACAGGGCGTGCTGGGCGTACAGGTGAAGAATATCGATGCTCAGACTGCAGAAAGCTTTGCAATGCCTAAGGGCGTATATATCTTTAAGATCCTAGAGGACACCGGAGCACAGAACAGTGAGCTCCAGGAAAGAGATATTATTACCAAGCTGGACGGACAGGGCATTGCCACTACCGCAGATTTGAAGTCTCTTCTGTCCAAGTACCGTATCGGAGAAGATGTTACTTTAACCGTAATGCGTCAGGATGGCAGCGGTAAGTACAACGAAGTGCAGGTACACGTTACCCTTGGAAAAGCCAACGCAACAGATTACGGAACATCTAACGGCTCAGCATCCTCCGGAGAGCAACAGCAAGGCGGTAATTCTCAGGGAGAGGCTCCGCAGGGCAATGCACCGGAAGGAAATTCCGGGGACAATGGGGAAAGCTCTGCACCATCCAAGGAACAAGAGGGTAACTCAAAGGGAAAGCAGAGAAGATCCAAGGAAGAAGAGGATTTCTATAAGCAATTCCAGGATTTCTTCAACGAGTACAAGAGATAAAGTTTAGTAGATAAGGGATAAGCTTTCCGGATAATCGGAAGAAAATTACATATCGAAGGACAGTTAGAAATTAATTGTAAAGGGACTGTAAAAATCTATTTTGATTTTTACAGCCCCTTTTTTCTTGACTTTCCTATTTAGAGAGATATACTTTAATTACTAAACTATACAACTGTACATAATAAATTGTACAAAAAAACAATATGAGGATATATCAATGAGCGAGGAATTGAAAGAATTATTCGGACAATATGGTGGGGTAATGAAGACTTCGGAACTTAGAGAAGCAGGAATTTATTACAAAAGAATTCAAAATCTTTTGGAGCAAGATAAGATAGAGCAAATTAGAAGAGGCTATTATCAATACATACAAGAAAGCAGCTTTTCAGAGATTCCTATTTTAAAAGCGTTATTTCCCGATGGCGTCCTGTGCATGGAATCGGCATTAGACTATTATGGATATACAGAAAAAACGCCTTCTGCTTGGCATTTGGCGGTGGACAGTAAGAGCAGTCGAACAAGATTTTATATAGATTATCCCATAGTTAAACCACATTTTATTAGAACGAATCGATATAATCTTGGAATAGCTGAAGTAGAGATAGACGGAACAATTATGCAAATATATGATAGAGAGCGAACAATTTGCGATGTATTGTTTCACCGTAATAAGTTGGATGCAGAAATTTTCAATACAGCTATTCATCGGTATGTTTCGGAATCTCAAAAAAATGAGGCTAGGTTAATGAAATATGCGAAACTTCTACGAGTTGAGAAAAAGATTAAGGAGGTACTGGGGATATGGCTGTGAAAAATATGGCGGCTTCTATTCTGACAAGACTTAAGAACCAGTCAAAACAAGAGAAAATTCCATTTCAATTGATTCTTCAACTTTTTGCACAAGAAGAATTTTTAAGAAGGCTGTCACGTTCTACCTATGTTAATCATCTTATTCTAAAAGGCGGAATGTTTATCTATACATTAACAGAGTTTGATTCCAGACCAACAAGAGATATTGATTTTTTACTACGGAATCTTCACGGAAGCTTGACAAATATAGAACAAAGTATGAGAGATATTTGTAATGTTGTTACAGGTAATAGTTATATTACATTAGATGTTATAGGTACAGAACCAATTTCGGTGGAGAAAAAATATCCGGGAATAAAGACGAATTTTATAGGGAAAATTGAACGAGTTCGCATTCCTTTTTCGATAGATATAGGAATTGATGACATTATAATTCCAAATCCAATACAAAGACATATAGTGACCAGACTACCGGAGTTTGAGTCTCCGCTGGTTTATACATATTCCTTAGAAAGTACCATTGCAGAAAAATTTGATGCAATACTGCAGAGAATGTCCGGAACAAGTCGGATGAAAGACTTTTATGATATTTACTATTTATCCGGCATATTTGATTTTCAGGGGACGATACTTACTGAAGCTATAAGTAAGACATTAATTCAGAGAGAAAGAGAATTGACTCAAGACGCGTTCGACGATATTTCTACTTTTAAAGATAATGCCTTTCTGCTAAAACAGTGGAGAGCTTTTGAGCCTGCTAGAAAAATAAATCTAAGCTTTGAAGAAGTAATTCAACGGTTGATTTATTATTTGGAGCCAATCTATCAATGTATATTGGAAAATACGCTTTATACAAAGAACTGGGATTGTGAACATCAAGCTTGGGTAGAAGTGAAGTTCAAAGATGATATTTGACATATCCAATTTTCCAGACGCTGTCTGGAAAATTAACTTGGTCACATCATTTAGAACTTTTGTCTATAGAAGATAATGACAAGCGTAGTTTTAATGAGAAAGAAACAGAGAATGCTAGTTGGTCTGTAAGAGAACTAAAACGTCAATTATTTCCCTGCATTTCTTGACGAACTGTGGGAAAAACTATACACTAAAACCATATTTGTCCTCATTTATGAGAAGATTGTCTTCGTAGAAAGGAAGCAAAGCTATGAAAATTTATAATACCATGTCGAAGCAAAAAGAAGAGTTTGTCCCCATTGAAGAGGGGAAGATTCGGATGTATGTCTGCGGCCCCACGGTTTATAATTTAATTCATATCGGAAATGCCCGTCCTATGATTGTGTTCGACACTTTCCGCCGTTTTATGGAATATAAGGGCTATAAGGTTTGCTATGTCTCCAACTATACGGATGTGGACGACAAGATTATTAAGACTGCCATGGATGAAGGTACAGATTGCTCTTCCATCACGGAGCGCTATATTTCCGAAGTGGAAAAGGATATGTCGGATCTGAATATTATGGAGGCTACCGCCCATCCCAAGGCCACGGAAGAAATTCAGGGAATGGTGAATCTCATTGATGTGCTGGTAAAGAAGGGCTTTGCTTATCCGGTGGAGGGTACGGTGTACTATGACACCACCGCATTCCCTTCCTATGGAAAGCTGTCTCATAAGAATATGGAAGATCTTCGTTCCGGCCTTCGTGAGCTGAAGGTTTCCGGAGAGGAGGAGAAGAAGAGTCCTACAGACTTCGTGCTTTGGAAGCCTAAGAAGATGGGAGAGCCTTACTGGAATTCTCCATGGAGCGAAGGACGTCCGGGCTGGCATACCGAATGCTGCGTAATGGCGCCGAAATATTGCGGGGGTGCTTTGGATATCCATGCCGGCGGTGAGGATCTTGTTTTCCCTCATCATGAAAATGAAATTGCCCAGTATGAGGCGGCTCACGGCGAGCAATTTGCCCGTTACTGGATGCACAATGCTTTTATCAACATTGACAATAAGAAGATGTCCAAGTCTCTGGGAAATTTCTTTACGGTAAGAGATGTTACATCCCAGTTTGACCCCATGGTGCTTCGTTTCTATATGCTTTCCGCCCATTATCGTAGTCCGCTGAATTTCTCCAAGGACTTAATGGAAGCTGCCAAGACTTCTTTGGGAAGAATTCTCACCGCGATTTGGCGTTTGCAGGATTTGATTCCTCGTTTGGAGGAGAAGGCATTTTCCAAGGAAGAAGAGGAAAATGTGAAAACCGCAGAAGGCTATGAAGCTATCTTTTCCGAGAAGATGGAAGACGACTTAAATACAGCGGATGCGATTACACAGATTTTTGAGCTGGTACGTCTTGCCAATGCCACTGTAGAGGAGCATTCCTCCAAGGCCTACGGGGAAGCTTTGTTACAGAAGCTGGAAACCTTAATGGCAGTTCTTGGAATTCGTACCGAGAAGAAGGAAGAAGAGCTTGGTGCCAAGGTGGAAGCTTTGATTCAGCAAAGACAGGATGCCAGAAAGAACAAGGATTTTGCCAAAGCGGATCAGATCCGTGACGAGCTTTTGGCTATGGGTATTCAATTGAAGGATACAAGAAACGGTGTGGAATGGCAGAAGATTTAATGGCAGAAAGTTTAGAGAATCTAAGCTTTCAGCAGAGCGAAATGGAGAGTCGAAGCGTTAAGGAGCAAGGCTCTTCAGGGATAGAATGTGCTATGACAGCGGAACTTTTGCAGAATACATTATCCATCGAGCAACAAGTTATTAACGATGAAGCTCCGAACTTATCCCCTTTGGCTTTAGCCTACGTGGGGGACTCCATCTATGATTTTCGGGTGCGAGATTACCTTTGCAGAAGATATCAGGAGAATCTGAATCGAGTGAACAGCAGAAAGACCAAGCTGGTTTGTGCTAAGGCCCAGTCGGATTTGATGGGATATTTAATAGAAGAAAAGCTCTTAACAGAAGAGGAGCTTTCCGTTTATCGAAGAGCCAGAAACCATAAGTCCCAAAGCCACTCCAAAAACTCCAGCATTATGGATTATCGGAGAGCCACCGGATTTGAGGCATTTTTAGGCTATCTTTATTATGCGGGAAAGATTTCCAGATTGATTAGTCTGGTGGAGAAGGGCTTGGAGCATTTACTGGCAGAGAATGAAGCTAAGGAATAAGTAAAGCTATAAAGAAAGCTATAAGTAAAGCTATAAAGAAAGCTATAAGTAAAGCTATAAAGAAAGCTATAGAGAAAGCTATAAAGAAAGCCATATAGAAAGCCATATAAGAAAGCTATATAGAAAAGTACTTATAAAGTGTCAGAGCATAGAAATAGGAAGTAGTAGGAAAGAGGAAGAGGATGAGAGAAGAGGGATATACCCTAATCGGCAGAAACCCGGTGCTGGAGGCCTTTCGTGCCGGAAAGACCATTGACCGCCTGTTTATTCAGGATGGTTTAAAGGACGGCCCTATTTTAAGCATTCTTCGAGAGGCGAAGAAGCAGGATTTGGTGATTGACTTTGTGAAGAAATCCCGTTTGGATGAGATGTCCTCCGGAGAAACGCACCAGGGTGTTATTGCCTATCTTTCCGCCTATGAATATGCGCCCTTGGAGGAGTTATTACAGGTGGCGAAGGATAAGGGCGAAGCGCCTTTTTTCTTTCTGTTGGATGGAATCGAGGATCCCCATAATCTGGGGGCGATGATTCGTACCGCAAATCTTGCGGGAGCCCATGGGGTGATTATTCCGAAAAGAAGAGCGGTAGGCCTAACCGCAACCGTAGCCAGAACTAGCGCCGGAGCCCTGAATTATACCAAGGTTTGTAAGGTGACCAATCTGGTGCAGACCATGGAAGAGCTGAAGAAGGAAGGGATGTGGTTTGTCTGCGGCGATATGCGTGGGGAAAGCATGTATAAGCTGAACCTGACCGGTTCAATTGGGTTGGTACTGGGAAATGAAGGGGAAGGGGTTTCTCGTCTGGTAAAGGAAACTTGCGATATGCAGGCCTCCATTCCCATGAAAGGAGAGCTGGATTCCCTCAATGCTTCCGTGGCCTGCGGTGTTTTGGCTTATGAAATTGTAAGACAGAGGCTGTTGCAAAATGGATAAAGTTAAGGCAACCTGGAAAATTCATGAAAAGCTTTGGTTTTTTGCCCTCCTGATATTTTCGGGGGGCTTTTATGGTGGATACACTTACAGTCTTAGAGGACAGGTATTTGCCAATGCCCAGACGGCCAATCTTGTCATCATGATGCTTTCTTTGGGAAAGGGAAAATGGGGGAGAGCCCTGTATTCTTTGGCTCCCTTTACCGCCTATATGGTAGGCGTGATTTTATCGGAGTATATTGGGCAAAACCATAAAAATCTAAAGAAGAGAGATTTTGAAGAGAAAATTCTCCTTTTTGAGTCGCTGGTTTGCTTCCTTGTGGGGCTGATGCCGGCGAGTTGGCCGGATCAGTTATGTCAATTAAGCTTAAGCTTTATCTGTGCCATGCAGTTCAATATTTTCCGAAAAGCGGAGGGAATTCCCATGGCCACCACCTTCTGCACCAACCATATCCGGCAAATGGGAAGTCATCTTACCCAAGCCTTGTTTTTCAAAAATGAAGAATCCGCACGCCTTGCGAAGAGACACGGCCTGATGATTCTTGCCTTCGCTTCCGGTGTTTTGGCGGCGGTGCTTTTGTCAAAGGTTTTCGGACTTTACTGCATTTTTGGAATGACGATATTGCATCTCTTTCTCTGGGGCAAACTACATTTAGACAATAAAAGCTATGAAGAGAGAGCAAAAAAGCTAAAGGAAGAACAAGGCAGATAAAAGAAGAGCTAAAAAGCTAAAGGACGAACAAAGAAGATAAAGCAAGATATAAAACGAGATAAAAGAAGATAAACGAAGAACCAAAAAGATAGAATGAAGAGGAAGGAAAAGAAAGTAGGGCCAATGAGCGCTTGTAGAGAAGAAAATTGTTGGGAAATTGACGGAAGAACCGGACTTTTCGGCCTTTTGGGCAGTCCGGTGGAGCATAGCCTTTCTCCTGCCATGCATAACGAAGCCTTCCGTTTGTTGGGAATCAATGCCCGCTATCTTGCCTTTGATTTACAAAAGGAGGATTTACCGGGCGCATTACCCGTTTTTCGGAAAATGAAGCTGCAAGGCTGTAACCTCACCATGCCCTTAAAGGAGGCGGTGATTCCCCTTTGTGACAGCATTTCCAAGGAAGCAAGACTTGCCCATTCGGTAAATACTATGGTCTTCCGGGATAATGGAGAGATTGAGGGACACAGTACCGATGGTAAAGGCTTCTTTAGGGGCTTGGAAGCAAAGGGACTTGCTCTAAAAGGAAAGAAGCTCAGTCTTTTAGGATTAGGAGGTGCCGGAAAGGCCATCCTTAGCTATGGCATCGGAACAGAGCTTTCGGAAATAGAAGTATTGGTTCGAGAAGCAAGTAAGGGAAAGTACGAAGACTTTGTAGAACGATGCGAAAAGGAATCCGGAAGAAAGATTTCTTTAAAAAGTCTGGAAAGGGATTTGGAAGAAGTCTGCGGGAGCAGTGATATCCTGGTGAATGCCAGTTCCGTAGGGATGAAAGAGGTCCGTTCCCTGGTAGAGGATAGTCGCTGGCTTCATAAGGGACTATTTGTAGCAGACTGCATTTACCATCCCTTGGAAACGAAGCTTTTACAGCAGGCAAAGGAACAGGGATTATCTTATATGAACGGCTTACCCATGCTCTTTTATCAAGGGGCGGAGTCCTTCCGGCTATGGACCGGAAAAGACTTTCCGGAAGCGGAGGTCTATACCCTTTTGGAATCAAAGGTCAAAGAAAGAGAAGGATAGAGATAACACATAAAGTTTTTTGCGTATCCACAGTATAGGTCTGAACACGGGGCACGCTCCCGCTAACTTCGCCTTCGTAAGGGTACTAAGCTTCAAGCT
>NZ_CABSXI010000058.1:0-14537 GCF_902481605.1 uncultured Oribacterium sp.
AAGCGAAGCTTGAAGTTAGTACTGCTACGAAGGCGAAGTTAGCGAGAGCGTGCCCCGATTACAGACCATACTGCATTAGAGCGTATGCTTATCATTCATATATTCCTTTCATACGTAGGATGAAGTTAGCTGTAGCGTACCCCAATTACAGACCATACTGCGTTAGAGCTAACGATAGCTTTTTTTATTTCCGTAAATTCACTAATACATTCTTCCAAACTGACGATATTGATTAAAGCGGAATCATGGAGGAGAGTAACTCCTACCATTTCACGAGAATTTTCCTGAGATAGAGGAATGACAATTTCAAGGAGGAAGAATGGAAAACACACAGGAAAACGGGTTAAGCCCAAAGGAAGCTGCTGTTAAGACACAGGCAGGCGGGAGTCAGGATAAGCCGGGCTCCAAGGCTTTTAAGAAAGCTCCGGGAGTAAAGCCGGGACAGAAGGCGAAGGCTGTAAAGGGTAAAAAGAGAAGCAGCCTGGCAGGAAGAATTTCTGCATTGGTCTGCGTATCCATGTTGATAGTCTTTGTGCTGGTAAACATTGTTCTGCTGAATGCGGTAGGAAAATCCTTCGATAAGATTAATCAGGATTACTTACTTTCTACTACAGCGATGAATGTAGAAAAAGTCAAAAAGTCCATTACTTTAGCGGAGAATGCTGCAAGAGCAATCAGCGATCACTTGGAAGAAATGTATAACGAGCCGGATACCGGTGCGGCAACAGTTCCCAGTCTTTTAAGAGATACCGTTCACTTAAGTGAAAGAAGATCCTTTGAAGAAAAATATTTATTGGATTCTGTATGGGAAATGATTCGTCATGATGAACACGTTATGGGAGCAGGCGTTTTCTTCGAGCCAAATGCGTTCCAGCAGGGTGAGCCGGAATACGCTATGTATTTAGGAAGAGATAACGGAGATGAGAATAAGCGTTTCTTCAAGTTCCTGGATTACAAGTTTTACGGAAACGGAGCGGAAGAGTATTATACCAGAGCTTCTCAGGAAAAGGTTAGCCATGTGGTAGACCCCTTCGTATCCTCCATTACCGGAGAGACAATTTTTGTATTGGTTGTACCTATCCTTCATAATGACCAGTTTATGGGAACGGTAGTAGTAGACTTAAATGTTAAAATGTTCGATACTCTGGGAGTTGATAAGTCCGGTGAAGGTGCTAAGACCTTCTTTGATGTTATCAATAAGGATGGTAAGTTCGTATACAGCTCCAACCCTGATGCGGTAGGAAAGAACCTTTCTGAGTACGTTGGAGAAGAGACCTTTAAGAACGAGATTCAGAGTAAGTTTGACGGAGAGAGCATTTTCCATATTAAGGACAGCCACCGTATTCGTTACTTTGCACCGCTCACCATCTATGGAACAGACTGGTATGTACAGTCCGCAATGAGCTTAGACCTTTACAACCAGGGTAAGAACCAGCTCTTCGTTGCATTGGTTGCTGCAGAAGTTATTTTGTTTATTCTTTTACAGGTAATTCTTTTCACAGCACTTAAGAAGTCCCTTAGTCCTCTCGGAAAGCTGGCAGAGGAAAGTGACAAGCTGGCAGAGGGTAACTTTGACATTAGGGTTTCCTATGCACAGGAAGACGAAATCGGCCGTCTGGTAAAGAGCTTTAACAATATCGTAAAGCGTCTGACCTATGTGGTATCCGATTTACAGGCGAAGCTTGGAGCATTTGCTCAGGGAGACTTTGCAACAGAAATTAAAGAAGATGAGAACTATAAGGGAGATTTCCGCCCAATCCTGAATTCTTTACAGGAAATTTCCACAAGCTTGAACAGTACCTTGAAGAATGTACACACTTCCTCTTCCGAGGTAAGCAGCAGTGCGGAACAGGTAAGCAGCATGGCCCAGAGAATTTCCGAGGGTACTACCAAGCAGGCATCTTCCATTGCAGAGCTTTCCAAGACCATGGAAGACATTACAGAGCAGATTCGTCATACCACAAAGCAGGCTGAAAAGGCTCAGCAGCTTGGTGTTGTCAGCGGTTCTCATGTAGAAACCAGTAACCAGAAGATGACTGACATGCAGGGCGCTATGGAAGAAATCACCGAGAAGTCCAAGGAAATCAGTAAGATTATCAAGACCATCGATGATATTGCCTTCCAGACCAATATTCTTTCCTTAAATGCAGCTATCGAGGCGGCAAGAGCAGGAGAGGCCGGAAAGGGCTTTGCGGTAGTTGCGGATGAAGTCGGCAACCTGGCAAAGAAGTCTCAGGAAGCAGCTCAGAATACTTCTCTTCTGATTGAAGAAACCATCGGAGCAGTACAGAAGGGTGCTAAGTTCACCGAGGAAACTGCAGAAGCTTTACACTCCGTATCCGAAAGTACCAACCAGGTTAATGATTTGATCGGAGAAATTTCCAAGGCTTCCGAAGAGGAATCTGCAGGTGTTAGTCGCTTGAGTGACGGTCTTCAGGAAATCTCCGCTGTAGTGCAGGAAAACTCCGCAACAGCAGAGGAAAGTGCCGCAACAGCAGAGGAATTATCCGCTCAGGCTAACCTGATGAACGACCTTGTAGATAAGTTTAAAGTAAGATAATAGAGAAATCTGTTTATCGACATAAGCTTTAGTTTAAAACGAGATATCGCACACTACGCGTGCGATACTCGTTAAGAATTAAAAATAGAGCATAGAGAGAATGGCATTAATGCCTTTACTCTATGCTCTATTTTTTTGCATATGAAACCAGGAAAATAGAGACAGGAAAACAGAGACAGTATTGATTTTAAAATAAAAAATTTTAAAAAAAATATTTGTTTTATTTTATTTCCGGATAATCCTTTTAAAAAGTGGAAATTGAGTCGATACATCATTGATTGAGAATAAGAAGGAAGAAAGCGTTGAGGGAGATACACTTTCTTTTTTTGGAGGAAAAGGAGTCTACAATGATGCAGGAAAGTGCGAGTATAGGCGATTTAGGCAAAGACAAAGAAAAATGGCAGGAAAAGCAGGGCTATAGAGGACAAATCCCGGCTTTTAAGAAGGGGAGAAGAGTAGGGAAACGACTCTTTGCCTTCTTTTTGGCGATGCTTTTAGCTGCCGGTCCCTTAGAAACGGTAAGCTTCGCGGAGGAGGTATCTGCGTCGCCGTTGCAAGTCAAGGAAACAGAGGCGGAAAATCAGAAGGAAGCTATTTCTTTCGAGAAAGCTTCAGCTAAAGAGACAGCTTCAACAGAAACAAGTTCATTGGAAGCGCCTTCAACGGAAAGCTCTCCGATAGAAAGCGCTGTAACGGGAAATTCTCCTGCAGAAGTCTCTTCAAATGCAGCACCTTCAAAGAAATCTACTGCAAAGGAAGAACCTATTGCACCGGAAGCATCTTCACCGGAATCCTCTCCTATAGAGGGGGCTTCTTCCGCGACGGATTCTTTAGAAGGAAGCAAAAAAGCTGCAAAGTTTATTTTGAATTCTGAAGAGACAGAAATAGAAGGGCTAAGTGAAGCCGGCGTTCGGATTACTGCAAAATATCCGGAGTCTACCTTTCCTTTAGATGTACAGATGGAAGTAAAGGACATCAAGGAGGAAAGTCTTTTAGAGGAAATGAAAGAGAAGGCCTTGCAAAGAGCCAAGCTGCAAGATGCCGGAAATCATTTGAAAGAAGACAGAAAAAATGGAGGAAAGAAAAAAGAAGAGCGGAAGGAAGAAAGCTGGGAAGTAGACTCTCTTTCCGCTGTGGATATTTCTTTTTATGTTTTAAACGAGGACGGCGAGAAGCTGGAGGTTCAGCCGAAGAAGGGAAAAGCCGTAGAGATTACATTGGAAAAATCCTCCTTAGAAAATAATAAAGTAGATACGGAGACAGCTACAGAAGTAGAGCCGGAAGCGGAGAATGAAGCAAGAGAGGAATCGGAGAGTAGCTTGGGAGAAGATTCTTCTCAAATTGAGGAGTCTAAATTACAGGTTCTGCATTTTGATGAGCAGAAGGGTGTAGAGTATCTGGATTCTAAAGAAGAGGAAGAGGGAATCCGTTTTCAGGGAAAACGTTTCAGTCCCTATGCAGTGGTAAGAACCAGAAGAAGGAGAGATGTTCCTACAGAAGGAAACAATAACAAAATCAAGTTCCATGCCTTCTGGAGTGTTAATGCCACAGCGAACAAAGATGCTTCCATTAGTTATATTAACCCGGATTATAGTGCTACTGATGAAGACACAAAAAAGTCCATGCTGATTAAGCCCGGTAAAAATAACAACATGACCATAGGAATCAGCTATATGGTGAATTTTGCTGGAGGGGCGGGAGCACCACAGGACTATCCTACAGGTTCTATCAACATTTATCTTCCTGCAGCGATTTTTAAAGGAAAAGACGGAACGGATCAGGTAGCGGAGGACCAGAACAGCAGAAGCTTAATTTCCCAGTTTAATCCGGGAGATATTGTGGCAGCGCCGGGGGTTTCAAAGAACAGAAGTAATTATACAAAAGACGGCATTACCAAAATGGTAAACGGAGTAGCGGTGCCTTATATTAAAGTCAGTAACACGGATGCCAGAGGTCCTGCCAACTCCCTGGGGGCTATTTTTTCTTATAATTTTACGCCGACCTTATTAGAGTATACCCACGACAGTACTTCGGGAGAAAAGGGTGTTTATGAGCTGGAATTTCCTGTATTTTTGGAAGTTGACCAGGACATGGATGGAAGTTTTACCGGTCCCCATGATGCCAGTATAGAACGAAAACTAAAGATCAGGGTGGAATCCAAAGTGAATCCCAGCACGGTGGAGCTAAGGGAGGCGAAGAAGTTTGATGCGCCCAAATCCGTTTATTTCCAATGGGATCCCACATGGGGACCAAGACCTGCAGATGCGGATAATTATTTCTACGGCCTCTTTTATGGAAGAGCGGATCGTGCCAAGTGGAGTACCCAGGCCCTATCCTTTGTGCCGGATATTACTTCCACATCAGCTCCGGTAGCCGGTTCCGGAGCCATTTCCTCCGGACAATTAATCGGGGTAAAGCGTTATCCTCAGGACGGAGAATTTGATACTTTATTTAATCCGGATCAAATGCTTGGCAAAATAGGAAACAGTCCCAAGGATATTGCCAAAGAAATGGGAGTAGCGACGCCCAGTGAGCCTCGTTTAGAGAATCCCATGGGAAAGACAAGCATTTTTATTGCTCCGGAATATAAGACGGAATACAAGAATAAAAACCTGGATTATAAAGAATATGCCAGCTTTGATGATGGAGGCTATAGAAATACTGCTTTTTACGCCTTTCTTTACCGTTATCCCAAAACGGATATTACAACAGCACAGAGTAGCGGACAGGATTTGGAGACCCAGCCGCTAAAGTACAAAAGTACTTTTTCTGTACAGGATATTTGGCAGGATGGGTATAGCGGTACACCCAAGGCGGAAAGTACTGCGGAACTGGAAGTATATGTACGAAAAAATATTGGGGGAGTAGCCCGTTTAGATAAATATACCGGCCAGCCAACCGATACCAATACCCAGTTGATTAAGGGAATGCAGACTCTTTTGGCGGAGGGAACTCCGGTGAGTCTTTCCTACAGTCTTTTTGCAGGTACCCATTTAAAGGATAGCGAGATTACTTGGAATGGAGATCATACGGCCTATACTACTGCCCATGGTTCCAAGGCGGAGATTTCCGATGGGGGAAGATATACCCTCTTTAGCATGGACAATATTAGCAGCAGTGACGGAAAGCCCACGGAAAGCGCCGGAGTACTAAGCTATCCTTCGACAGGGGGAGATCCTTATGTGCTGTCGGAAGATGACTATTCCTATGAGTCCTTTTATCTGGCGGACTATACCGCCTATGATGTGGAGTTTAACGGCTACAGTAATGAAAAAGCCGTGAATCCCAGCAAGGCCTATACTCGCTTTGCCCCCATTGAGGTTTACGGCAAGAAGAAGGGGGGAAGTGAAGAAAAGCTTGGAGAGCTTTATCTGAATGCAGCGGGATACAAAAAATTCCGCAGTGTATCCGGAGTGGAACAGGATGCTACTGTGCAGAAACCCGTGTCCTTTCCGGAGGGAATCAAGGAGATTCGCTTTAAAAATTCCAGCTCCTTCTATGAGACCGGCTTTACTACAAGGGTAAATCTTCGCCTTCATCCTACAGAGGCCATGAAACAAAGACTGGAGAAGGACCTTCAAAATAAGAAGAACAGTTTTATTGCCGCACCGGCGGAAGGAAAATTGTCCATCGGAGATACTGAGATTGTAAAAAATCAGGTGGGAGAATTTTGGAATAAGGTAGGCTACCAACTGAGTCCGGCGAATTATCAAAGTGTGCTGGAAAAGAAAAGTATAGGTTCTATAGAGGACGATCCTGCAACAGGAAGACAAAGAAGAGCCGTTACTTTCACGGCATATAATGATATGAGTATCAATAATTCCTATGCTGCTTATCTAAATGCCTATAAGATTACAGAGGGTACTTTTTATGATTTACTGCCCTTAGAAACGAATGTTGACCCGGACAGTATAGAGATGGGAGACTATAGCTACGCGGATTCCCTACCGACTTCGGGAGCACGTTATGAAAAAGGAAAAGACTATACCGTGGAATTTATTCCAAACTGGGAAGAATCCGGACAAACCATGATGAAAATCAAGTTTAAAAGACCGGGAAAAGCGGATTGGTTTACCGGCGGTGTACTTACCAGAAACGGTGTACGCGTGCAGTATAAGCTGGAAAATACCTATAGCAGTATTATTGATAATGGTGCCAACCCAAAGAATAATGTAGGCTTTGTGGATGAGACTCCCAAGCATAAGAGCAAGACGAATCTGACTACAGACAATTTTGTCGGGGCAAATTATGAGAATAAGCAGTATTTTAAATCCGTGATGGAAACTTCCACCTCGGAGAAACAGGGAATCTTGTATACGGAAGCCAATGTGGACTATAACATTCCTACCGCAGTATCCGCCGGATTTGTAAACCGTATCAGTACGGAAATCAAGAAGGAGTATATTCCGCAAAATGTTTCCTATGCAGGAGACCCCTATGTGCATAAATTAATGTACAGTACCGCTCCCAATTCCAAGACGGCAGATTATGTATTATATGATATTCTGGGAACAGAGGAGGAAAGGAATGGAGACTTTGACTATGTGGATTTCCCTGCCCTTTTAAGAAAGAAAACCTACGATGCCCACAATGCCAATAACAAAGATACTGCAGCACCGGTAGTTTATTATGCTACGGTAAAGCCGGATGTATCGAATCTTAATGTGGATGACAGCAGTATCTGGAAAAAATATGAGCCTGAGAATCATCCGGTGGACAAGAAAAGTATTGTAGCTATTGCGGTGGATGTAAGAAAGACAAAGGCCGGTAAGCCCTTTTATCTTCCGGGACAAAGCGCCATCAGCATTTATGTTCATATGAATGCATCCACAGAAAAGCGAAAGCTTAGTGTGGAGAATACCAATACGGCAATCACCATTCACCGTACCTTTACAGGAGACCAACCGAACAATACATCTCAGCCTACCGATAAAACTGACATCAGTAAGCATAGGATTCTTCCGCCGATTAGCGTGGAAATCAAAGGACAAAAACATATCACCAAAGATGCCGGAAATGCAGACATCAAAGCAAAGGGAGCCTTCAGCTTTAGCTTAAAGCCGGTGGGAAATGCGCCAATGATAGATGACGAGGGAAATGCGATTTTAAATACCGTGAAAAATCCGGAGGATATGGGAGGAGAATTTCATTTTCCGAAAATCACCTTCTACCGGCCGGGAACCTATCATTATACGGTAAAGGAAAGTGGCACTTTCCCGGGGGTTAGCAATGACCCTGTATCGGAAAAAGCCTTAACGGTAGAGGTGAAGGTAGATGCACCGAACTATACAAAATTAAGTGCGGAACTAAGCTATGATGGGGAAACGGAACTAAGCTTTACCAACCATTTTAGTGAGAAGGATCTGCCTAAACCGAAGGAGGAGCCGAAGACACCGCCCCAAACGCCGAAGGAAGAGCCGAAGCCACCAAGTTCCAATAGGGAGAATCCTAAGAAGGATAGACCAAGACCACAGGAAAGCCCCAAGAAGGAAGAGCCCAAGAAGCCTACGGATCCGGTACCGAAGGATAATCCAAATCCTCCTTCAACACCGGAAACTCCGCCTAGAGAAGAGCTTCCTCCTGCTAGTCCTGTTGTACCTCCCAATCCGGAAACACCGAAAACGGTAACCGTCGGAAATATTCCTCCTGCAGAACTTGCCGGAAGAAGACGGGAACTGAGAGAAAGAAGAGCAAAAGTCGAAAAACGAATCGGAGAGATTCTTGGACAGACCCGGCCTTTAACGGAGGAAGAAAAGCAGGAATTAAAGGAACTGGGAGAAGTACTTAGCGGTATCCGAGAAGAAGAAAAGCTTCTTTCCAGACAGGTGTCCACAGGAGATACAAAAAATCTGAAGCTCTTGGCATGGGGATTTATCTTGAGTGCTTTATGCTTGGGCGGATACAGCGGATCTACTCTGCTAAGAAGAAGGAAGAGAAGATAAGAAAAGAAGATAAGAAAAGAAGACTCTTCAAAAAACTTCGAAAACCATTGATTTTTTTATATTCTCAAAGAAATTATTATGCCATAAATGAATTTTGCATAAACAGATAATAGGATAATAATTATTTGTCGACAAACTGTTAGGACTTCCCCTACAATAGGCAGTCCTAACAGTTTTTTGTTTAAGACGATTGCCTTAAAATTCATTTTTATGGAGTATTGCCTGCCTAGTTGTGCAATTTCTTGTTTAAGGTGTCGTTTAGAAGAAGCTTCCAAGTGGGAAGAATAGAGTCATAAAGGAGTGTGACATGGAGCACAAAATGAGAAAGCAGGAGAATGCGGAAGCTATGGGAAGAGGAAGGGATACCTTAACCCGTAGGAATTTTTCCAAAAGACGTCAAAGAGGAGGCTTTGCCAAGAAGGGTATGGCTTATTTCCTCAGTTTTTTGATGCTTGCGGGAAATTTGCAAAGTGTGAGCTATGCATCGGAAAACGCACAGCTCGTTGCGGAGCAGATGGGACTATCCTCTGAAGCAAATTCCTTGACGGAAAGCACCCCTGCAGAGCAAGCAGAGGAAGAATCCGCATTAGGAACAGATGCTGCAAAGGCTTCCGGAGAAGCAAGCGAACAGGCGGCACAGTCCGGAGAAGTGCAGGAGACAGCCTCTGAAGATGCATCTGCCGGGAAACAAGCAGGAGAGGAACAGGAAAATTCTGACGCTGCTGTAGCAGAGGAGAAGGATGCTTCGGCAGAGGAAAGTAAAAAGGAAGAGACTTCTGAAGAAGGAGCAAATCAGCCTTCTGAAGAAGCGGGGGAAAAAGCGGCTCAGTACATGGAGGCCGGTTCCTTTTCCGTGTCTTATAAGGATTTGACCGTTACCGCGGAATATCCGGAGGGAACCTTCCAAGAGGGCACACAGATGAAGCTGCTTCCCTTGGAGAAGGAGTCTGTCGTTGAAGAAGCCAAGTCTCTTTTGGAGAAGAATTATGAAAAGGATTATCCCGGAATGGTACCTCTTGTAGAGGTGCTGGATGCAGTGGATATTTCCTTTGTCAGAGAAGTGGACGGCGTAGAAAAGGAAGTTCAGCCGAAGAACGGAAAGAAGGTGGAGATCCGCCTGCAAAAGACCGAGAAAATCAAAGAGGTTTTGGCGGAAGAGGATAAGGATCTTCGCATTGTGCACCTTCCGGAAGGACTTCCGGCAGAGATTCTTCCCGTAAAGGAAGAGGGAGAGAATTTGCTCTTCTCCGCAAAGCACTTCAGTCCTATTGTCGCTACGGCGGTTTCTGCAGGACAAAGTGCCAGTGCCCATGATTTTAAGGCCTTCTGGATGGAATCGCCGGATCCGGATGCAGGAACAAGTAATGCCAAAACCGGACACAGCTATACAGACGGCAGTAACGGCGTTATGCGAGACCAGAGGGATTTAAAAATCATTCCTCCCGAGAAAGCTTCCAATGCCACGAATACTACGACCTTAGGGGTAGAACTTACCTTAAAGGGAAATAAGAATACCAAGTATGCACCGGGAACGGTAATCATGGAAATTCCTGCCCGTATTTTTAAGGGCTGGGACAGCGCTGAGCCGGATAAGATATCCGTGTATGAGAAAAAGAATAATAACCAGCATAAGTTACAGCCGGCGATTACCACCGGAGTACCTAAGGCGCCAAATACCAATCCACAAAGTAGTTTTAACTATACGATTATTCAGAAGGATATTGGTGGAGGAAGAACCGAAGAGTACTTCCGCCTGGCAAATTTTAGAGAGCTTACCGGCGGTTTAACCTTTAAGGCGGATATTGCTTATAACTTGACACCGACCATGCTTGCTGTAACGCATCAGCAGATTAACGGCCAGGAAAAAGGTGTTTTTGATAACACTTTTCCGGTAAGCATGAAGATTGATCATAGCGACAGTAGTCTTGACGCAGAAGAGGACAAAACCCTTTCCGTTCATGTGGAAACGGAGGTTAAAGAAACCAATTTTACTTTAAAGCATGGAACGGCAGATGTGAATCAGGGCGTTTATTTTACTTGGGATCCCAGCTGGGGGAAAAAACCTGACGATGCAGAACAGTATTTTTACGGAGTTTGGTATGTTAGAGTGGACAGAGCCAAAGGAAGCTCACAGCCCTTTGACTATGTTTTCCATGACGGGAGTCCTCTGGATTCCGATGGCGGAACCTTGATTGGTGCAAAGAAACTCCCCAGCAATGTGGCCTGGAACAATTACTTCTATAACAATATTGCCAATAATGAGAATAATATTGAGGTTTATGCCAAGAATGGCTATGCCAATATTGCAAAGTATATGGGAGTGGGAGAGAATCCTCCGGCAAATGCCCCATATTTGGAAAATCCGATTGATAGAACTTATGTGGGAATTCCCAAGGATCCAAGCGTCCCCAATCTTCCTGTCGGCTTGCCCTATGCGGAAAACTTACAATATGCCAACGCCCATTATAATTCCCAGCTATATGCCTTGCTATATAAGTATCCCATGCAAAAGCTGGAGGATGCAAAGAACGATGGCATTAATCTGGCTACACAGGGCTTACCCATTACGAACAAAATTCATTATAAGGAAATTTGGGCGGATGGGTACGTAAGAGAAAAGGATGTAACGCCTAAGGACCCCATGATGGTCTATGTGCATCCTTCCACTCCCGGTGATTTTGTACTGAAAAAATATAATACGGTAGATCGAAAAGTCTATATAGGAATTTTCGGCTTACAAAGTATTTATAAGGATGGCGGAAAAGCTCCGGTTGTCTACAGTAACTGGAATGACAGTTTTACCCTGTCCTCCAATTACAAGGCGGATGATAACAGTGTTGCCTTTGGGACAGACGGAAAATACACAACCTCCGGAACTTCCGGACAACCCGGTTCGGGAACCACCATTACCGACGGAAAGTATAAGCTTTTTTCTACCAGCAGAATCAGCGTAAACAATCAAAATGTGGAGCAGACCTTGGGAAGCGGAGCATTTTCCAACCTGCCCCATGATAACGGAACAAATGCGGATGCCTACAGAGGCCCTGTATATGATTTAACGGATGACGATTACCACTATAGCAAGATCTACATGAAGGACATGAAGGTCTATGATGTGGAGAAGGTGGATAATCCGATAATCCGGTTTGCCAAAAAGGGAGATTATAAGAAGGAATATGCAGAGTATCCTCCTGTAGAAATCTGGTTAAGAAGGAAGGGTACCGGCTTAGATGATTATTTCAAGTACGGAACCTTTAGATTTGACGCCGGAAGAAGAGTGCAGTTTACGCCGGAACCAGGGTATGAGGATAAGTGGGATCTTACCCAGAATAAAGCTTCTCACGTTACTCACTTAAATCAATTGGATTTAGAGAAAGCCTTTGGAAATAATATTGTAGGCCTTCGCCTTAAGCAGGATTCTCCGTATTACAGAACCAGCTTTGACGCGGCATTTACCCTACAAATTACCCCCCAGCCGGCAATGCAAAGTGCCATTGCCACTACTATGGCTCGAACTGATGGCTACAACATCAGCTTTTTAGCGGGAGATGCCACCGGAGAGGTTCGTCAGCTGGGAGTACAGAGGCTGAATAAGAGAGCCGGAGATTATTTCCCGGAAGTAGGATACGGTTTAGAGCCTTTAAACATTAACTCTGAGCTTGCAAAGACTAATGCCCCGTATGTAGATCACCCTGAACGAAGCGAGCAGAGTATGCAGGTATTTGTTCGAGGGTTAAACTGGGGAACCTTCCCCACCAGCCTTCAGCAGGATGAGTACACAGACAAATATGTTCTGAAGAAGGGGGACATCTATGACTTGCTTCCGGCAGGAACCTATGTGGATGAATCATCTATCATAATAGGAAACATGGATCAGGCAGAGATACCGCCGGAAGAAAAAAGATTTGTAAAGGGTAAGGATTATACGGTAGAGTTTAAGAAGAATTGGGAAAACTCCGGACAAACCATGATGATTATTCATCTGACCATTCCGGATGACAAGCAGCATCGTTACTGGGACAAATTCTATAACCGAAGCGGTTGGAGAATGGCTTATACTCTCTGGAATCCCTATACCAATATCGTAGACCGTGGAAGATCCGTAGTAAACACCGTTGGTTTTATCAATAAGGATGCCAATACCATTTGGGACGGTAACTATTCCAATGGAAAAACCCCTAATCCCAGCCCTGCATTGCTTGGAAAATATACTGCCAAAAGGGATGAGGCAGCCCATGAAAATGGGACTTTTACCACCTCTGTAACGAGCTTAACCATGCCTTACGGGCCGGTAACAGTACTGGAGGCAACCTTTAACAATACGGTTTCCACAGAAATCGATTCTCGTTACCTTGGAAATAATGTGAGCTATATGGGAGACCCCTATAATCATAGACTTCTGTATCAGGCGTCTGCCACCAGTAGAACCACGGATTTGGTACTCTTTGATATCTTAGGGGAGGAAAAGGACAGAAACGGAGATTTTACCGGAGTAGACATTAACAGTATGCTCAGTAAACGCTCCTATGACAAAACCAATGCCAACAACCAGGATACCTTAAAGCCCAGAGTATTTTATTCTACGGTTATTCCTACTCCGGAACAAAGAGACCTGGGAAAACCCCTGTATGATGCTGCCGGGTATGCGGCGGATACCAATCATAACAATCCGAAATTCAGTGACAGTATCTGGAAGGAATGGAACTATGAAAATGAAAGCGCAAATACAGTAGATAGAAAGGAAATCAAGGCCCTTGCCTTTGACCTTCGAACCACTGAAGCAGGAAAGCGTTTTATTCTGGACCAGCAGGGACTCATTTTAGCCAATGTCAATATGGTAGCCCACATGGATCAGAAGAAGATTAAGGTGGAAAACACCAATGTGGCTTATCGTACCGGCATTTTGTTCCCGGGAAATGATGTTCCCCAGAACGTAGCACCGGATACGGTACAGTCCAGCAGTAAGCACCGTCTTGTGGAACCGGTAGTCTTTTCTTTACCGGTAAAGAAGGTTTTGGATGTGCCGGCAGGATTAAATGCCCCCAGTATTCAAGGAAAGTTCACCTTTACCTTAAGCGGCGTGGACGGAGCTCCTTTATTGGATGAAGAGGGCAATGCCATCGACACTGTAAAGCGTAATCCGGATGCAGACGGAGGTATGGTGAATTTCGGAAATATTCGTCTTTTAAAGCCCGGAACGTACAAGTACAAGATTCATGAAAGCGGACAGCATTTGGATGGTGTGCAAAGCGAGGATATGGGAGATAAGTTTATCACCATTACCGTAACGGATCCGAACCACGTAAAGATGGAGTCGGATTTACAGCTTAGCGAGACCAACCCGATGACCTTTACCAACGTTTACGGCGTACAGGCTATCGACCCGGAAATCAAGGTGGAAAAATTCCTAAGCGCAACAGCGGGAGTGAAGAAGCCGGATATTTCCAATACATTTACCTTCACCTTAAAAAGAGTGAACGGAGAGCCTATGCCGGCGGAAGCAGGAACTGCAGACAGCCTGAGCAAGACCAATCCGGATGCTATAGGTGGAGAAGTAAACTTCGGAAGAGTACATATTACCCGCCCCGGAGTATACAAGTACACCGTAACGGAAAGCGGTTTGTTCCCCGGTATCGTAAATGATCCTCGTCCTACCAGAGATATCACCATTACAGTTAATGATTTAGGAAATGGACATCTCTTTGCCTTAGTAGGAGGAGATGATTTCAACTATACCAATGTCTTTAAGCCTACACCGGCACAGGGACAGGTGGAGCTGGGTAAGAAGATTTCCGGAAGAAAGCCTTCTCAGGCAGACCCTTTCCGCTTTGTTTTACGGACAGAGACCATGGAAATTAGTTCCAACTCCGTATATTGGTCAGATAAGAGAGAGGACCCAAGCTTTGATGAAAATGAAATCCTCCTGAATAACGGTAACGGAAACGATACTTTCGAGGAGTATCTGGATCCGGACAACAATGTTATTAGGAATAAGAAAATCGTGAGCAACTCCGATTTGGAAGAAGGTGTTTTAT
>NZ_CABSXI010000059.1:0-14321 GCF_902481605.1 uncultured Oribacterium sp.
AAGGTTCCCCGATCCTCTCCCAGACTGGTGGCTAAGGTCTCCACCCCCACCGGTCCTCCGGAAAACTTTTCAATCAAATTCCAAAGATACTGTCTGTCATAGGTATCCAAACCTAAGGTATCCACATCCAGTAAATCCAGAGCATCCTCTGCCACTTCTTTGCGAATAACACCATTATACTTGATTTCCGCAAAATCTCGTACCCTCTTTAGCAAACGATTGGCAAGTCTTGGTGTACCTCTGGAGCGTAGGGCAATGCTTTTCGCTCCGCCTTTATCAATAGAAATGGACAGCACCTTGGCGCTTCGAAGGACAATCTCCTCCAACTCCTCTTCCTTATAAAACTCCAGTTTCCCGATAATCCCGAAACGATCTCGAAGAGGGGCGGACAAAAGTCCCGCTCTGGTGGTAGCTCCTACCAAGGTAAATCGAGGCAAATCCAGACGGATGGAACGGGTACTGCTTTCCTTCCCCAAAAGCACATCAATGGCAAAATCCTCCATGGCAGGATAAAGCACTTCCTCCACCTGACGATTCAGTCTATGGATTTCATCCACGAAGAGCACATCCCCTTCGGAAAGATTGTTCAAAATCGCCGCAATTTCCCCCGGCTTTTCAATAGCCGGTCCGGAGGTAATCTTACAGTGTACCCCCAGTTCATTGGCAATAATATTGGAAATTGTGGTTTTTCCCAAGCCGGGAGGTCCATAAAAGAGGCAGTGATCCAAACTTTGCTTTCTCTTTTTCGCGGCTTCTATAAAGATAGACAGGGTTTCCTTCAGCTTTTCCTGTCCGATATAATCCTTTAAAAATTGAGGTCGAATCTTCGGATCAAAGGATAAATCCTCCTTACTCTCCTCTGTTTGTATCAACTTTCTTTCCATAAAAATCCCTTACAACGCAAACTGCTTCAGACTAAGCCGCAACAGCTCCTCCGCGGTCTTTTCTTCATAGGCCGGAATCGACCTAATCCATCTTTTCGCTTCCATGGCGGAATATCCCAAGGACACCAAGGCTTCCACCGCTTCCTCCACAGCTATAGAGGAAGAAGTCGTCTCAACAGCTTCTTCTCCGGAAAATGTAATGTCCTCCTTAGGTACTTTGTCCCGTAACTCCACAATCAATCTTTCCGCAGATTTCTTTCCCAGTCCCGGAGCCTGCTGTATCTTCTTGCTGTCATTGCTGATAATGGCATGTATCAGCTCCTCCCTACTCATACAAGAGAAAATTCCCAAAGCGGTCTTAGGACCAATACCGGAAACGGAAAGTAACTTGATGAAAAAATCCCTGTCCCTTTCCTCCCAAAAGCCGAAGAGCTCCTGACTGTCCTCTCGCACCGAAAAATAAGTATGGAGAAGAATTTCTTCTCCCGTCTTAGGTGCTTTATCAAAAACAGAAGCAGGAATGCGAACTCCATATCCCAGTCCTCCTGCTTCTATTACCAACATATCCTCTTTTACTTCCCGTAAAATGCCGTGAATAAATCGAATCATAATCTCTCCAATCCGCACTAGTCTAGCATAGATACCTGATTTTCTCAATGGAGGGAAGAAAATTGCTTTGCTTTTTGTGAAGAAAAAAAGACCTGAAACCGGGGCGCACTTGCTTTCCCGAATTTCAGGCCTATCTTGCCGAAAATCTAAACGTCTTATTTTACAGGCTTAAACCCAGTGGAAATTCTCTTTTCCGGCTGCCGCTTCGAAATGATACTTTACCAAACCGGAATCAATGCCCTGGAACTCGCCCTCTTTATAAGTAAACTGCACTTCATTGCCCTTGCCCTTTAAATAAAAGGACTGACGATTATAGGCGGTAGGTGCCATCAAAGCATACTCCACGCCCTCCTTAAACCAATCCGGTACGGTTCCTTCATAGCTGCAAACCTCAAAATCTTCCTTGGAAGCATGAGGAGTACCCTGAGTCTCTCCATAACCGATGGAAATCACGCCATAAACAGGATGGTCAGGACTTAACTTTGCCACAGCCTCCTTGTTAAAGCTTGCGCCTACCCACCAGGTATTTAAGCCAAGAGTCTGGGCATAGAGCATAATATCCGCACTGGCATAACCAACACGCTCCTCCACGCCTTCCTTTTCATCTCCTGCTAATACGATGTAGTTCTTGGCATTTTTGGTAATCAATTTATCAATTAATTCCGCAAATGCAGCTCCATCCTCAGTTTTTAAGAAAAAATGCAGGGAATACTTCTGATTGCATTCCTGAATCCGCTCCTCTAAAGCCTTCACCACATCCTGAGGAATTACCTCATCCTTGTACTTACGAACCATATGTCGTTTTTCCATTGCTTCTCTAAGGGTCATCATAACCTCCTTTACCATAATCCGAAATTTCTCCTGAAAATAGGAATATTACTCATCTTTAGTATATCTTTTTTCGCCTTATTGTCCAGTTATTAATCAAGGAATGCACTGAATAAAACCAGGGGATGCTATTAATAAAAAGTTATTAAGGCCGGCTCGGAAGAAGCATATCCATGATTCCTATAGGGCTTAGGCTTCTTAATTTCTTATTCATATCTAAGGGCTACAATAGGATCTTCCTTTGCCGCCTTATTGGCAGGATAGATGCCGAAGAAGATACCCACTATCGCGGAGAAAAGTACCGCAACCAGGATAATTCCCGGACGAATCACTACGGATAAACCGAAGGCGGTAGCTCCCAAGGACACCAGTCCCATGGCCAGTAACACTCCAATCAATCCTCCCAGGGCGGACAACAGAGCAGATTCCGTTAAAAACTGCACCAAAATATCTCCTGTACTGGCTCCCAAGGCCTTTCTGATTCCGATTTCTCTGGTTCTCTCCGTTACCGACACCAGCATAATATTCATAATACCGATACCGCCTACCAGAAGAGAAATGGCAGCAATGCCGCCCACAGCAGCGGAAATTCCCCCCATTACCCCATCTACCTGTTTCATTTCATCCTGAATGGAGGAAATATACCAGTCGGAGGGCTGACGATTTTTTATTTTAGAAAAATAAGCTTTGATTTCCGTATTCAGCTGTTTCATCTCCTGCTCGGACATTCCTGTTTTTCCGTAGTATCGAATCATGGAAAATTCACTGGACTCAGGTGAAAGCAAAGTCCAGGGAACAATGCCTTCTCCATTTTTATCATTAGAACCCATCAGTAGCTTTTGAATGGGGCTGACATCTTTCCTGTAAACTCCGATAATGCTAAACTCTCGATTTTCTCCTAAAATGTCGGAGCGAAAATGTTTTCCCGCGACATTTACAGTTCCATAAAGCTTTAAGGCTGTACTTTCGGAAATCATAATAACTGCTCTTCTTTCCTCAACATCATTAGCGGAAATATATCTTCCGTTTAAAATCTGTACAGGCTGTAGCTTTTGATAGGCGGTATCTACTCCCTCAATATTGGTTTTCAAACGGTTTAATCCGTTTTTTATATCGATAGAGCCGCTGGACATATTATCCACATAGTCCAGCCGATCCCCAAAGACCTCCTTCATCTTGTAAAGTTCGTCCATAGTGAAAAAATCGCTGTCTCGATATTCATCCTGATCCATGTAGGGGTTTATCATAATGGCCGCCTGAGTCACACCTACATTTTTATAGAGGTCGGAGAACATTTTCCGCATGGTATCTCCGATGGAAACAATGGAGATGACGGAACCTATTCCGATAATAATGCCCAGCATGGTAAGGATAGAACGAAGCTTATTGGCCCGAAGAGAGCTTAATGCCATTTTCATATTTTCAAGAAGCATGGTTCCCTCCTCTGTACATTCCTTCGAAGATTGCCAAATCTCTTACCGGAGTAGGATTCTCATTTTTGATATCGGAAATCAGTTTTCCGTCTGAAAAGCGAAGCATCCTATCCGTATAGGCGGCAATATTCTCCTCATGGGTAACCACCACTACGGTAGCTCCTGCCTTATGAAGAGCAGAGAACATTTCCATAATTTCAATGGAGCTGGCAGTGTCTAAGTTTCCGGTGGGCTCATCCGCCAAAATCAAAGGCGGTTCATTGGCTAAGGCTCTGGCAATTGCCACTCTCTGCCTTTGCCCTCCGGACATTTCATTGGGCTGATGATGAATTCTGCCGGAAAGGCCTACCTTCTCCAAAAGCATGGCCGCTCTTTCCGACCTTTGCTTTTGCGAACGAATATGGGCGTAAATCATGGGGATTTCCACATTTTTCAAAGCGCTCATACGACTAATCAAATTAAAGCTCTGGAACACGAAGCCGATTTTTTGATTTCTTACCTTATTCAAAGTATTGGGCTCCATGGCTGCCACATCTTCTCCGTCCAGAAAGTAATTGCCAAGACTTGGTTTATCCAAACAGCCTAAGATATTCATTAGAGTAGATTTTCCGGAGCCGGACTGTCCCATAATGGCTACGAACTCCCCTCTTTTAATTTTTAAATTAATCTGATTTAATCCCAATACCTTCACCGCACCGGTATCATAGATTTTCACCAGATTGCGTAATTCAATTAAAGTATCTTCCATCTTTCTATCCTGTCTGTACTACAACCCCGGCTTCTTCCGGACTAACGGACTCTGAACCTTGGGCTTTGGGATCTACGGTTACCGGACTTCCCTCTGTAAGACTGGCATCAGGAGAAAGAATATAATTGCTTCCCTCTTTAAATGCGGAATCCTCTTTCACAGGTTTTACCTCCATGGAAACATCACTGGTAACTCCGGTAGTTACCGGAACAAAATGCACGGTTCCGTTTACAACAAAGGCCATTTTATTGCTTCCGTCTTCCCCGGTCATCACTGCAGAAATAGGTACTACATACACATCCTTAGCTTCGGATAAGAGTAAATCCGCCTTAGCGGTAATACCGGAAAGCAATCCCTTTTTATCTCCGGTAATCTGTACCTTAATCGGAATAACTCTTTCGCTGGTGTTGGCATTTTTCTCTTCTCCTGTGGGGGAAATGGAAGAAACCACACCCTCTAAAGATTCTCCGCCTAAAATATCCGCCGTAATGGTAGCTTTTTGTCCCAGATGTACCTTTCCGATATTGTATTCGGAAACTGCGATGCTAAGCTCCAACTGATCCAGATTCTCAACGGTAAAATCATATTTATTTTCTGTCGGAGTGTCTGCAAATTCTCCCACCTTGATGTTCACTCTGGTAATGGTTCCGGCAATGGGGGAGATTAAATCCGCATCGGAAACTTTGCTTTCCGCCTTCTCAAGCTCCTGCTCCGCCGTCTTAATCTGCAAATCATAGCTGTCCGGAACCTTTACCGTACCCTTTATCACCTTGTAATTTGCCATAGTAGCTTTGGCATCCTTTAAAGCGCTTTCCGCCGCCTCATAGTCACTCTGAGGAATATCTCCGGTGGAGTAAAGACTGGACTTTCTCTGGAAATCCAATTCCGCATTTTTTAAGATTGTTTGATTTTTCTCATATTCCAAACGAAGATTTTTTTCCGCCTCGGTTTTATTGGCCTTTGCCAAATCCAGCTGGGTCTTGGCAGCTTCCAAGGCAGTATTCACATCGGTTTTATCCAAGCGGGCTAATACCTGCCCCTTCTCAACCTTATCTCCCTCTTTCACCAGGATTTCCGTTACTTTCGCATGTAAACCGGAAGTGACCTGCTGCGCATCCGTACCGGATACAGGTCCGGAGAGACTGATCTTTTCCTGTACATCTCCCTTCGTTAAAGCCTGTACACTGACCATGGTTCCCATGGGCTTAGCGGGAAAAAGAAGCTTCTTAGCCACAAACAATAAGACTAAAACTAGGACTCCGATCAGAATCCATTTCAACTTTCCCTTTTTCTTCTTTTTGGGGCTTGCTTCCAGCAATTTATTAATTTCCTGAGAAACATCCTGTCCCTTTTGATTCTCTTCCATTTCTTCTCCTTTAAAATGAAATGCGATAGCTTTCTCTCATAAACCTACTTCGCCTTTTACGATTCTTTAGAATTAAACCTCATAAATATGAATGAAATGTGAAAAAGTAGACTGTTTTTTTATTTTTGTTATCCTTTTGTTTTTATTTTTCTTCCCTTGGAGTAAACTAAACTAAGAAAATATTGATTCTCAGTGAGATCCTGCAAAAAGCCCGAGATATCTCGTTGAACAAGAATACTGTGTTTATCGGAGTCCCCCTATGGATATTATAAAAAAACTGCTTCCCTATCCCAAAGATTTCTTTTTCCCTTCTTTTCTTCCCGATAAAGAAGAGATTTTATTTTTTGATATAGAAACCACCGGACTTAGTCCGAAAAGCGCTCAGATTTACAGTATAGGCTTACTCCTTTTCAAAGCTATGGAAATGGAGATTGTCCAGCTCTTTGCCAATAGTCTTTCAGAGGAAATTGAAGTCTTACAGGGCTTTCAAGAATATTGTAAAAGCAAAACCCGACTGATCAGCTTTAACGGGAAAGCCTTTGACACCCCTTTTTTAGAGAAAAGCTATAATCAATACGGCTTAAAAAGTCCTCTTACGGATCTTCCCCAGCTGGATCTTTTCAAAATGATTCAGAGCAGAAAAAAATTCTATCAGCTCCCCTCCTATAAGCTTAAGGAATGTGAGCGCTTTTTGGGAATTCAAAGGGACGATGTCTATACCGGAGGAGAATTGATTTATGTCTATTTAGAGTATTTGGAGCATCCCACAAAGGAAGCCAAAGCTCTTCTGTTACAGCATAACTTTGAGGATTTACTCTATCTTCCCTCCCTCTTTTCCTTTTTTGCCTATGAAGAGCTGTTTCAAGGGAAGGGACGCTATTGTAGGGAAAAGTCTGAACTGCTATCGGAGGAAAATAAACTAAGGCTCTGTTTTCATTTTACTAAGCCGACCTCCCCTTCCGGGACGGAAGAAAATACTTCTACTGCCGAAGCACAAACATATCCTCACAACTCATTAGAAGAGAACAATGCATTCTTTCCCAAAGCAATCTCTCACCACTTTGAGGGCTTTCAGCTGGAAGTCTCCGGACAGGAGGCTATTTTGGAAATCCCTTTATTTTCCGGGGAAGCAAAGTATTTTTTCAAAAACTTTAAAGACTATGACTATATTCCCGCCAAAGATATGGCATTGCACAAAAGTCTTTCCCAGCTCTATCCTAAAGAAGAAAAGCAAAGGGCAAAGGCTGCTACCGCCTATCAAAAAAAGACAGGGCTCTTTCTCCCTGTCTTCTCCGATAGCTTTCCCAATCTTTTCCAAAAGGAATATAAGGAAAAGCAAAACTATATTCCCTTCACTCCGGAGCTTTTAGAAAACCACTCCCTGATGGAGGAATACTTCTTAGCCTTTTTGCTGCATTTTTTCTAGCTTTTCATTAACAGAGGCAATCAAGCCCCCCTTATCAATCATTTCCTGCAGGAAGGGAGGAAATACCGCCATTGTATAGGATTTTCCACTGCTTAGGTTATGAATCTTTCCTTCGGTAAAATCCACCTCCAGCTCTTCTCCTTCTTGAATCTCCTTCGCCGCTTCCGGAGCCTCCACAATGGCCAAGCCGATATTTAAGGCATTTCTAAAGAAGATTCTGGCAAAGCTTTCCGCAATGACACAGGAGATGCCGGAATCCTTCAAAACCTGGGGAGCATGCTCTCTGGAGGATCCACAGCCAAAATTCTTTCCTGCAATCAGAAGGTCGCCCTTTTTAATTTTATCATGAAAATGTTGGTCTATATCCTCCATGGCATGGGTAGCCAGCTCCGCCTTATCCTGAATCGCCAGATATCTTGCCGGGATAATTACGTCCGTATCCACATTATCCCCGTATTTCACACAATGACCTTTAGCTTTTTCCATAACAGCCTCCTATAGTCCTAAATCCGTTGGGGATGCAATATATCCCAAAACCGCCGATGCCATAGCCACCTCCGGAGAAGCAAGATAAATCTCCGAGCTGGCATCTCCCATTCTTCCCACAAAGTTTCTGTTGGTGGTGGAAATACAACGCTCATTGGGAGCCAAAATTCCCATATAGCCTCCCAGGCAAGGACCGCAGGTTGGGGTGCTCACTACAGCTCCCGCCTCGATTAAATCCTTAATATAGCCCTTCTCCATAGCCTCCAGATAAATCTTCTGGGTGGCAGGAATCACGATGCAACGAACATTGTCCGCAATCTTTCTTCCCTTGGCAATCTCTGCAGCCACCTTGATATCGGAAAGTCTTCCGTTGGTACAGGAACCGATGACCGCCTGATCAATAGTAATCTTGTCAAAGCTACCGATTTCATGGGTATTTTCCGGCAAATGGGGAAAAGCCACTGTGGACTTAAGGGTAGAAAGGTCAATCTCGATGATTCTGTCATATTCCGCATCCTCATCCGCCTCGTAAATATGGTATTCCTTATTGGAATGAGCCTTAATATATTCCAAAGTCTTTTCATCCACAGGGAAAATGCCGTTCTTTCCACCGGCTTCGATGGCCATATTACAGATGGCAAAGCGATCGTCCATAGAAAGAGAAGCCACACCCTCTCCGGTAAACTCAATGGACTCGTAAAGGGCTCCATCCACACCAATCATGCCAATCAAATGAAGAATCAAATCCTTACCGCTGACATGCTTTTGTAATTTCCCTTTTAATACTACCTTAATCGCAGTAGGCACCTTAAACCAAAGCTCTCCTGTAGCCATTGCCGCCGCCATATCCGTAGAACCCACACCGGTGGAAAAGGCTCCCAACGCTCCATAGGTACAGGTATGGGAATCCGCACCGATGGACAGCTCCCCTGCGGTAATCAGACCCTGCTCCGGGATCAGGGCATGCTCAATACCCATGTTTCCCACATCATAGTAGTGCTTCAGTCCATGCTCCTTGGCAAAGTTTCTGCAAATCTGAGTACACTTTGCAGAGGTAATATCCTTGTTAGGCACAAAGTGATCCATAACAAAGACTACCTTCTCCTTATCAAATACGCCCTCTCCGTGAATCTTATCCAGCTCACGAATTGCCACCGGAGTGGTGATATCATTTCCGTGTACCAAATCCACCTTGGCTAGAATTAATTGTCCTGCCTGTACTTCCTCTAATCCTGCATGCTTGGCCAAAATCTTCTGACTCATCGTCATTCCCATGGAAATCTCCTTACTTCCTAGCTAAACCGCCTGCTCCTATGTATTTTATAAAAGCAGAATTGCATTCTTCTTTACAGTGTAACAAAGCTACTGCTATAATTAAAATACATTTTTTAGATACTTATTATTCCCTTAAGTTATCTCAAAAAGAAAGGATAAACATGGAACAGAACCTATCCACCTATCGGATATTTTATGAAGTGGCCAAAAGCGGAAACATTTCCAAGGCCGCAGAACAGCTCTATATTTCCCAGCCGGCGATTTCCAAAACCATCGTTCGTTTAGAGGATAGTTTAGAAATCAAGCTATTTAAAAGAAATTCCCGGGGCGTCAGCTTAACCGATGAGGGAAAGGTTTTATTTCAGTATATTAAGGATGCCTTTGCCCATATTCAGGAGGCGGAAGAAACCCTTCAGAAAATGAAGGACTTTCATATCGGTCATCTGGATATCGGTGCCAGCAGCACCCTTTGCCGTTTTATTCTTCTTCCCTATCTGAAGGCTTTTATGAAGGAATATCCCAATATTCGTATCAGTTTGAAGAATCAGGATAGCGGAAAAACTCTCCATCTGTTGGAGGATCATCAGATTGATCTGGCTTTAGCCGCTCTTCCGAAGAAGCTTGGCATCAATCAGGAGATTCTGATGGAGCGGGAGGTGGAGGATATTCTGGTGGCAGCCCCCCAATATTTGCATAATCTGAAAAAGATTCGGGGCGAAGCCTTTTCCTTATTTCAGGATGCCAATGTAATGCTTTTGGAGGAACAAAATCTCTCCCGGCATCATATTGAGAATTATCTGAAGGAAAATCAGATTTACTGTCCCCAGATTATGGAATTAAACACCATGGATCTTCTGATTGACTCAGCCAAAATCGGCATCGGCATTGCCTGGGTGATTCGAGACTTCGTGGCGGAGGATCTAAAAAATGGACAGCTGGTGGAAATCAAACTTCCCCAACCTATACAGAAGCGAAGAATTGCTTTTCTGTATAACAACAAAAACAACTCTCCTTCCTTAGAGAGCTTTGTGTCTTTCCTAAAGAAGGAAACCGTATAGAGAAAGGAAATATTATGGCAGAACAAAATTCATCTTCCTGTAACTCCAACTGTAGCAGCTGCTCATCCGGCTGCCCAAGTAAAAGTGCGGGAATTCAGAAACTCCCCTTGGCTCCCGGCTCTTCCGTAAAGAAGGTAATCGGTATCGTATCCGGAAAGGGCGGTGTGGGAAAATCCACCGTTTGCTCCTTATTGGCTTCCGCAATGAATAAGGCAGGCTACCATGTAGGAATTTTAGATGCGGATATTACCGGGCCTTCCATTCCTAAGGCTTTCGGACTGGCTCACGACGGCGTAGCGTTAAGCAGCGACGGAAAGTCCATGGTGCCGGAGAAAAGTGCAGGAGGCGTGGAAATCATTTCCACCAATCTGCTTTTGGAAAATGAAACCGATCCCGTAATCTGGAGAGGCTCCATGATTGCCAATGCGGTAAAACAGTTCTGGCAGGAGGTAGAATGGAAGGATATTGATTATCTCTTCGTAGATATGCCCCCCGGAACCGGAGACGTCCCCTTAACCGTATTTCAATCCATGCCGGTGGCGGGAATTGTGATTGTTACCTCCCCCCAGGACCTGGTTTCCATGATTGTGCAGAAGGCTGTACGGATGGCGGAAAAGATGAATATTCCTATCTTGGGAATCATTGAAAATATGTCCTACCTCCAGTGTCCTCACTGCGAGGAGAAAATATCCGTATTTGGAGAAAGCCATATTGAAGAGCTGGCTGAAAAAGAAGGGCTGGAACTTCTGGCAAAGCTTCCCATTGAACCGGGTAATGCCGCCTATATGGATGCCGGTGCTGTAGAAGCCATTGATACCAGTAAGACACTGGGACATGCAGTAGAGGTGTTGAAGGGGATTTTAGAGGAATAGGCTTCAATATTTCTATTCTTTCGCTCCTATACCCTTTGAAATAGGGGCACGCTCTCGCTAACCTCGCCACGTAGCAGTTCTAAGCTTTTAAAAAACAAAAGCTAAGAACTGACGGGCTCAGATTGCCCCTTATTCCAAAGGGTATAGAGCGAAACATTCATCATTAAAGCAATAAAAAAGGGGATGTGAATTTTTACATCCCTTTTTGTCTTATGTGAACAATGGCTCTGAGCCCTCCGGGCCTTCTCCAAGGCCGTTGGATATGGCTTCCACCACTGCCTTTAGGGCCTCTTCTTCGTCAGGACCATTACATTCTACCACTACGGTACTGCCTCGCTTTACTCCGGCAGCCATCACATTTAGCACGGACTTTCCTACAATCTTACGCTCTCCATAATGCAAAATAATTTCACTTTTATATCGGATACAGGTTTGGGTAAGCACCCCGGCCGGACGTAAATGTAATCCTGATTCATTGATGATTTTTACCTCTT
Organism: uncultured Oribacterium sp.; assembly: GCF_902481605.1. Classification (NCBI taxonomy): domain Bacteria; kingdom Bacillati; phylum Bacillota; class Clostridia; order Lachnospirales; family Lachnospiraceae; genus Oribacterium; species uncultured Oribacterium sp. The sequence goes on from NZ_CABSXI010000059.1 coordinate 11,480, forward strand.
GACTAAGCATATCCCCCTCCTATTTCGAGCAGCTTTCCGCTTTTTCTCTTTCCTTATTTCTTCTGATGCTTTCCGCCTTGGAAAATTCACATCCGCAATAGTCCTGCCGATACAGATTATGTTCCTTGGATAATTCTATGGAACGAAGGTATCGACTCTTTTTCTTAAAATCCGAAGGCAGGTAGGCGATTCCGTACTTCTCTCCCAATGCTTCTCCTATCTCATTTAAGACGGCAGCATTTTTTAGAGGAGAGATGCTTAAGCTGGTACAAAAATAATCAAAAGCCTGATCCGGATGTTCTTTATTCCATGCGGCCCCGTATTGGGCAGTTTCTTCTAATCGAAGATTAAAACAGGCATCGCACCTGGCTCCTCTTTCAGGCTCCTTTTCCAAACCCTTGGCTATCTCCAGGAACTCCTCATGGATATAGTTGGAAACAATCACATCCATTGAAAAGCCCATTTCCTTCACCAGCCTCTTACATTCCTCCGCCCTATGCAAAAACTCGGATTTCGAATCCAAGTTCGGGTTATAAAAGAAGATGCTGATGGAAAAATATTGTTCCAAACTCTCCAGTACTGCCGTGGAGCAGGGAGCACAGCAGACATGGAGTAGCAATCTCTTTTTTTCTCCGCTTTTCGGAAGATGGCTTTCCATCAGCTGTTCATAATTTTTCTTCATAGCTTCCTTACTGTAAAAAGTCTCGAATTCTCTTGGAACGGACAGGATTTCTCAGCTTTCTTAAAGCCTTTGCCTCGATCTGTCGAATTCTCTCTCTGGTAACATTAAATTCTTTTCCTACTTCTTCCAGTGTTCTTGGATGTCCATCCTCTAATCCGAAACGAAGCACGATAACCTGTCTTTCTCTTTCCTTTAAATCCCCGAGAAGTGTATCAATATGCTCTCTAAGCATTACGGATTCCACATTTCCCTCCGGAGAAAGAACATTGGTATCCGCTACGAAATCTCCCAAATTGGAATCATCCTCTTCACCGATGGGGGTTTCCAAAGAAGCCGGCTCTCTGGCAATCTGCATGATTTCCTGTACCTTCTCCTCTGTCATATCCAAATGCTCAGCCAGTTCCTTTACGGAAGGCTCATAACCAAGCTCTAAGGTCAGCTTTCTCTGCATCTTGGACATCTTGTTAATGGTTTCCACCATATGCACCGGAACACGAATGGTTCTGGCCTGGTCTGCCAAGGCTCTGGTTACGGACTGACGAATCCACCAGGTAGCATAGGTAGAAAGCTTAAAGCCCTTCTCCGGGTCAAACTTTTCCACTCCTTTAATCAAACCGAGATTTCCTTCCTGAACCAAATCCAGGAAGCTCATTCCTCGACCGGTATATCTTTTGGCAATAGAAACAACCAAACGAAGGTTGGCTTCAATCAACCTTTGTTTAGCATATTCATCTCCCTCCTGCTTCTTCATGGCAAGAGCATATTCTTCCTCTGCGGTAAGAAGGGGCACTGTACCGATTTCCTTCAGATACATTCTAACCGGATCTTCCGTTCCGATTCCTTCCAGAAGATCCACCGCATCCAGGTCAATCTCCTCTCCCTCTTCTTCCTTTACAAAGTCATCATCGTCTTCTAAGGGAAGGAGAGCATCCGGCTCCGCCTTATCCCCATCCTGTTCTATGGTTTTAAGTGCATCCTCATCCAGGATGGGATTAATCTCGATTCCCTTATTCTCCAGCAAAAGCAAAACCTGCTCCATCTGCTCTTCATTTAGGGAAAACTCCTTTACTGCCTCCTGCACTTCCCCTAAATCGATGCTGTTTTTATTGCTTTTTGCCTTTTGCAGCAAAGAAGCAAGTATTTTCTCTAATTCTTCTCTTTCCAAATGAACATCCTTTCTTTTTAGGGCTTATCTCCACAGGCTCATGCCTGTGATGATGCTGAGTAACAACAGTAAAATACCGACAAAAAGAGACAGAAGCCTCTTCTTTCCCTCTTCTCTTCCCTGCAGCACATAGACCACACGAAGGATGGCCGCAAAAAAGAAAATGAAAGGAAAGAGAACCTGATTCTCCTCCGGCTTTGTTAAAGCGAAAATCGCCATAATACTAATCACAAGACCTATGCCAATATAGAAAAAATCATATTTCCTGTTTGGATTTCTCCCTCTTAGCCGTCTTTCCATTATGCTCCTCCCAAGCTGAGGTAGAGAAGCGCCTTAATCGTGTGCATTCTGTTTTCCGCCTCTGCAAATACCAGAGAGCGCTCGGATTCAAAAACGCTGTCGCTTACCTCCATTTCGGAAATACCGAACTGCTTATAAATTTTAGCGCCGATTTCCGTTCTGGCATTGTGGAAGGCAGGAAGGCAATGAAGGAAAATAGCGGATTCCTTGGCATAAGAAAATGCGGTGTCATTGACCTGATAAGGCTGTAAATCCGCAATTCTCTGGGCGAAGAGGCTCTCCGGCTCTCCCATGGATAACCAAACATCGGTACAAATAATATCCGCATCCTTACACCCTTCTGCCACGGATTCCGTAAAACGAAGGCTGCCTCCATTTTCCTCTGCAATCTGCTGACACTCGGAAATCAAATCCTCCTCCGGAAAATAACCTTCCTTTGTGCAGGCCACAAAGTGCATGCCCATCTTGGCACAGGCCACCATATAGGAATTTCCCATATTAAAGCGGGCATCTCCCATATAGCAAAGCTTAAGTCCCTTAAGCTTACCGAAACGCTCCTCAATCGTTAACAAATCCGCTAAAAGCTGAGTGGGATGGAAACGGTCGCTTAAAGCATTCCATACCGGTACGGAGGAATATCTGGCAAACTCCTCCATACCCTCCTGGGAATAGCCTCTATACATAATTCCGTCATA
>NZ_CABSXI010000060.1:0-14186 GCF_902481605.1 uncultured Oribacterium sp.
CCTCTTTCTCTGGTAGGCGGTGCTTTGATTTCCTCTGCCTTACGGAAAAGAATGACAAAATTTGATGCCAAAAGCTATGGAGGAGCTCCTATCCTGGGACTTAAGGGCTTGGTGGTAAAGGTTCACGGCAATACAGACGGGGTAGAGATTACTACAGCCATTCGACAGGCCAAGGAATTTGCAGAAAAGGGCTTGACCAAGAAGATTGCTGAAGCCTTGGACTTCTCCGATCAAGAAGAGGAAAGCAAGGAAGAGGCGTAAGCCGGTGCAAAAGAACGTAGAAGAAGCTGAATCAGAAAATAAAAAAATTTAGAAAAGAATCCGGACAAGTGTCTTCAACGAGATATCGCACGCTTTGCGCACGATACTCGTTATGAACAAAAGTTTTGAAGCCCTAAGTTTAGAAAGGACAGTATTATGGAATTAGAAAAGTTAAAGGAAATTATTGCCAGAGAATTGCAGCATGTAAAGAAAGAGGAGATTACGGAAGATTCTCGTTTTGTAGAGGATTTAAATGCAGATTCCCTGGATATTGTACAGATTATCATGGGAATTGAGGAAGAATTCGGTATCGAAATTCCCGAAGAGGCAAGCTTTCAGATTAAGACCGTTGGTGAAGCACACAAAGCTATTTTAAAGGCTTTAGGAAAATAAAAATGATGGAAAACATGGGCAGTACTCCGTCTCTTTCCAAGCTGGAAGAGGATTTGGGGTACCACTTTCAAGATCAAAAGCTCTTATTGCACGCCTTAACCCACCCCTCCTATTCCAATGAGATGGGTCATCCCAAGGAAGCCTCCAACCAAAGGCTGGAATTTCTGGGGGATGCGGTGTTGGAGCTGGTTTCCAGTACCCTTCTTTACCATAAGAAACCGGTGATTCAGGAGGGAAGGATGACCAAGCTTCGGGCGGCATTGGTATGTGAATCGGCTCTGGCTGTGGTGGCAAAATCGCTACAGCTTTCTTCTTATCTTCTTTTGGGAAAGGGAGAGGAAAGAGAGGGAATTCAATTTCGGGATTCCGTTTTATCCGATGCTTTGGAAGCGGTGATTGGAGCCATTTATCTTGACGGCGGTATGGAAAAGGCGGAAGGTTTTGTTCGGGGAAAGGTTTTATCCGATATTGAGCATAAAACCCTCTTTCAGGATGCGAAAACCATGTTGCAGGAGTATTGTACGGCAAAACACTATCCTCTGGAGTATGCATTGATGGAGGAAAGCGGTCCCTTTCATCAGCGCTTTTATAAGGTGTCTGTGAAGGTCAATGAGGAAGTTTACGGCATTGGAGAGGGAAGCTCCAAAAAGAAGGCAGAGCAGGCGGCTGCCTATTTTGCATTAGAAAAAATAAAGGTGGAAACAGGGGATGTATTTAAAGTCTATTGAAATTCAAGGATTTAAGTCCTTTGCCAATAAAACTGTTTTGGATTTTTCTCCCGGTATTACCGGGATCGTAGGGCCTAACGGCTCCGGAAAATCCAATATTTCTGATGCGGTTCGTTGGGTTTTGGGAGAACAGAAGGTAAAACAGCTTCGTGGAAATTCCATGCAGGATGTTATTTTCTCCGGAACAGCCCTAAGGAGAGCCCAGGGCTATGCCTATGTGAGCATGTGCTTTGATAATGCTGACCATGCTCTAAACCTTCCCTATGAGGAAATCACCGTCAGTAGAAGACTGTATCGTTCCGGAGAATCGGAATATCGCTTAAATGATGCGGAATGTCGTTTAAAGGATATTCACGAGCTTTTTTATGATACAGGAATCGGTAAGGAAGGCTATTCCTTAATCGGACAGGGACAGATTGACAAGATTCTTTCCGGAAAAGCGGAAGAACGAAGAGCCCTCTTTGATGAGGCTGTGGGAATTGTTAAGTTCAAAAGAAGAAAAGACATTTCCCAGAAAAAGCTGGAAGAAGAACAGGCCAATATGGAGCGTATTCAGGATATCCTGTCAGAGCTGGAAAAGCAGCTGGCGCCCTTGGAGAGACAGTCCGGAAAAGCCAAAAATTACTTACAGCTTAGGGATAAGCTCTTGCTTTATGAAGCCAATTTTTTCCTTCTGGAAATGAAGGAGGCGGAGAAGGGCTTAGAGGAATTAGCGGAAAAAATCGAGAACTTAAGCTATTATCAAAAGGAAGAGGAAGAGAAACAAAATCGTTTGACCCAAGCCTTTTTAGAAATGGAAAGGGAGGGAGAAGCTTTAGAGGCGGAGGAACAGAATATTCGACAGCGGGAAGAAGAGTATCTGTCGGAAAAGGCGGAGATAGAACGCCGGATTTCTCAGCTTCGAGAGGATATCTCCGGAAAAGAAAGCAGTAAAAAGCATTTTCAGGATCAAATCGAAAAGTTAAAAGAAGAAAGTAGCCGGCTTCTTGGGAAAATGGAGGATTTGGCGGCTACTTTATTTGCCATGCAGGAGCAGTTTTCCTCCCTGCTTCCCTTTAGTAAGGATAAGGCAGAGGTACAGCTGGATGTGGATTTTATCCGTTCCACCATTAAGGAAGCGGAAATGACCATACAAAATTGCTTTGGAAACAATTTTGCCTTTGAAGAAGCTCCAAAGCTTTCAGGGGAAGAGGAAGAAAATCTTGGGGAGCAGTTTTTAGCCTTTCAGGAAAAAGAGGAGGAGCTGAAAAAAGCCCGGGAAAAATTTCAGTCTTTACTCCAAAGTATGCAGGGGCTCTCCCGGGAATTGCAGGAAAAAAGACAGGAGCTGGAATCCGAAAAGAGTCGTTTGGCTGCTCAGGAGAGGGCGGTGGAAAATCAAAGCCTTCGCCTTGAGAACCTGGAAAATCTTGCAGAGCGTTATGAGGGCTTCGGTAATGCGGTTCGCTTCTGTATGAGAGAAAAGGCTAGGGAAAAAGGCCTGATCGGCGTGGTGGCGGAGCTGATATCCGTTCCCAAAGATTATGAATTAGCCCTGGAAACAGTCCTGGGTTCCGGTCTTCAACAGTTGGTTTGTGAAGATGAAGGCACTGCAAAACGACTGATCGAAAAATTAAAAAGGGAGAGGCAGGGTAGAGCCAGCTTCCTTCCTTTGCCATCCCTTAGGAAGAATCGGGATGAAAAATATGACAGCTTAAAGAAGGAAGCGGGAGTTATCGGGGTATTTGCAGACCTGATTAAGGTTCCGGAGTCCTGTAAGGGCTTGGAGAACTACCTTTTGTCCAGAGTGCTTTTGGTAAGAAGCATGGAGGAGGCTCTTAGCTTAGAAAAGAAATATCATCACAGCCTAAGGATAGTTACCCTGGAAGGAGAGCTTTTACAGGCAGGGGGAGCTATTTCCGGCGGTGCCTATAAAAACAATTCCTCTCTTATGGGAAGAAAAAGAGAAATGGAAGAGCTTAAGGAGGGTATTGAGAAGGGAAAGGAAGCCTGCAACAATATTCGGAAGTCTGTAGAGGAGAAGATGAGGGCCTGCAATAGGCTGGAAGAAGAGCTCTCCGCCAAGGAAGAAGAACGGCATCAACAGGAAAAGGGGATTTCCGAGCTGGAGCTTATGCTACAGGCGAAGATGCAGTTAGAGTATCAAACCCTGTCCACCAAGACGGATTTTCTGACAGAGCAAATGCATGGCTACAGCGATGCTTTGGAAAAGCTATTTGCCGAGCAATTTGATCTGGAAGAGGCGGAAAAACAGTCAAAGGAATCCGTACTGTATCAGGAGGAGGAAATCCAAAAATTGCAAGAAAAGCTTTCTTTGGGAGAAAAAGCATTTTCCGATAGAAAGGAAAGCCTGCAAAGGATTCAAGAGCAGAAGCAAAAGATTGCCGAAAAACAAAAGGCATATTTTGCGGAAAAGGAGAAGTTTGCAGAGGCTCAGTTGAATCAGGAAAAGGAAGCTCTTCGCCTGGAAAATCAAAAGGAAAAATTGGAAGAGCAAAGTGCCAAGTCCGCCCTGTATATTTTGGAAGAGTATGGATTACAATTCTCCGAGGTGAAACAGTATTACCGGGAGGAGCTTAGCGAAGATCCTGCGCTTTCCAAGGAAATTCAGGAAATGAAGGGGAATATCCGGAGTCTTGGCCCCATAAATCTGGACAGTATTCAGCAATTTGAAGAGGTTTCGGAGCGTTACAGCTTCCTGCATCAGCAGGTGGAGGATCTTCTTACTTCCGAAAAATCTTTGCAGGAGATTATTGCCGACCTGGATCGAGGGATGCGGAAGCAGTTCCATGAAAATTTCTCCAAGATCCAAGTAGAGTTTAACAAGGTTTTTCGCGTTCTATTCGGCGGAGGACAGGGAAGACTGGAAATGGAAGAGGGAGAGGATGTGCTGGAAAGCGGTATTCGTATCGTGGCAGAGCCTCCCGGAAAGAAATTACAAAATATGATGCAGCTTTCCGGAGGAGAAAAGGCGCTTACCGCTATTTCCCTGCTTTTTGCTTTGCAAAGTCTGAAGCCTTCTCCCTTTTGCCTATTGGATGAGATTGAGGCGGCATTGGATGATTCCAATGTGGTACGCTTTGCGGAGTATTTGCATCATTTGATTAAGAACACCCAGTTTATTGTCATTACCCATAGAAGAGGAACGATGGAAAGGGCAGATAGACTTTTCGGTGTTACCATGCAGGAAAAGGGGATTTCCACCCTGGTATCTGTTGACCTGGTAGAAGACCAGCTGCAATAAGGAGGCGTCATGGCAAATTTTTTTACCAAAATACTGAATAATATTTTTCAATCCAATGAGGTGGCGGACGAGGCCTTTTATGAAGAGCTGGAAGAGGCGATGATTCTCAGTGATGTTTCCTATAGCAGCTGTATGCGCATTATTGATGCGGTAAAACACGAAGCCAATCAGCGGGGAGTAAATTTGACCCGGGATGTGCAAAAGATTCTAAAGGACTATATTTTGGATTTGATGATGGTGGAGGAAGGCTATTATGCCTTTGAGCAGGAGAAAAGTATTATCTCCGTCATCGGCGTAAATGGCGTAGGAAAAACCACCTCTATCGGAAAGCTGGCCTATCATTTAAAGAAAAAAGGGAAGAAAGTTATCCTTGCGGCGGCGGACACCTTCCGTGCCGGAGCCATTGAGCAGCTGGTGGAATGGGGAAACCGTGTAGGGGTGGATGTGATTCACCAAAAGGAAGGCTCCGATCCTGCGGCTGTAGTTTTTGATGCTCTCCAGTCCTTTAAGGCGAAAAATGCGGATGTTTTGATTATTGATACCGCAGGAAGACTGCATAATAAGAAAAACCTGATGCAGGAGCTTGGAAAAATCAACCGCATCATTGACCGGGAATTTGCGGAAGGCTATAGAGAAACTCTGGTGGTTTTGGATGCCACTACAGGCCAGAACGCCATGAGCCAGGCAAAGCTCTTTAAAGAATGCAGCCAGGTAACCGGTGTCATCTTAAGTAAGATGGACTCCACCGCTAAAGGCGGCATGGCCCTATCCATACAGGCCGAACTGGGTCTCCCGGTAAAATACATGGGCACCGGGGAAAAAGTGGAGAATTTACAGCGCTTTGATGCCAAGAAGTATGTAGAGGACATTTTTGACTTGCATTAAGGCAAAGCTTCCTGCTGTCAACAAAAACGCTTGACAGAGGGAGCCTTTTTTGTTATTTTACTATATCGTGAGGTGAAGTATGGAAGCATTTGTGGAAAAGGGAAACCTGTTTTTGCTGTATTCCGGCCTGTTAAAGGAGAAGCAAAGACAGATTTATGAATACCATATTTTGGAAGACATGAGCTTTACGGAAATTGGCTTGGAAATGGGTATCACCAGGCAGGCAGCCCAGGCGGTATTTCGAAAGGCGGACGAAAAGCTAAAGTTCATCGAAGAGAATCTTCACCTGGCAGAAAAGTGGCTCAGTATACGGCGTTGTGCGGAAGAAATTCAGAGCAAGGCTCGGGATGCGGAAATCAAAGCATTAGCAGGAGAAATCATTCATGGCATTTGAAAGTTTATCCGATCGTTTAAGTGATATATTTCAAAATTTATCCGGAAAGGGAAAGCTTTCCGAGGAGGATGTAAACCTTGCCTTAAAGGAAGTTCGAATGGCTTTGTTGGAAGCAGACGTGAACTTCAAGCTGGTAAAGGATTTTATTGCCAAGGTCAAGGAATCCGCCATCGGAGAAGAGGTATTCTCCTCTTTAAGTCCGGCCCAGACAGTAATAAAGATTGTACGGGACGAGCTGACCAAGATGATGGGGGAGGAGAATACGGAGCTAAAGCTTCGTCCTCAAAGTGAAATCACGGTTTTGATGATGGTGGGCTTACAGGGTGCCGGAAAAACCACCACTGCGGCAAAGCTTGCGGGTAAGTTCCAAAAGCAGCATAGAAAGCCCTTACTGGTGGCCTGTGACATTTACAGACCGGCGGCTATTGAACAGCTTCGTGTCAATGCGGAAAAGCTTTCTATTCCTTTCTTCAGCTTAGGCAATCAGGTTAAGCCGGAGGAAATTGCAAAGAAGGCCTACGAAGAGGCCAAGGCAAAGGGCTATAACCTTTTGATTTTGGATACCGCCGGAAGATTGCAGATTGATGATGCTCTGATGGAAGAGTTAAAGCGGATGAAGTCTGCTGTGCCTGTTGACTGGACCATCCTTACCGTGGATGCCATGACCGGACAGGAAGCGGTAAATGTTGCGGAAAGCTTCAGTAAGGAAGTGGGAGTCGACGGCGTAATCCTCAGTAAGTGCGACGGAGATACCAGAGGAGGAGCGGCTCTATCCATCAAGGCGATGACCGGACAGCCCATTCTTTACCTTGGTATGGGAGAAAAGCTTTCCGATTTAGAGCCCTTTTATCCGGATCGTATGGCAGGTCGCATTCTGGGAATGGGAGATGTACTTTCCCTCATTGAAAAAGCCCAAAGCGAAATGGATGAGGAAAAAGCCAAGGAATCCGTTCGGAAATTGTCCAAGGGACAGTTTAACTATGATGATTTCCTGGATCAGATGAATCAGCTGCAAAAGCTTGGGGGAATTGCAGGAATTTTAAAAATGCTTCCCGGTATGAACAAGGCTATGCAGGGGATTGATCTGGAGGATTCCGAGAAGAAGATGAAGCAGGTAAAATCCATTATCCAGTCCATGACCTTTAAGGAAAGAGCCAATCCGAAGCTTATGAACCCCTCCCGAAAGAAAAGAATTGCTCAGGGAGCCGGGGTGGATATTGCAGAAGTCAACAAGCTGGTAAAACAGTTTGAAGAGATGCAGAAAATGATGAAGCAGTTTGGCGGTTCCATGAAGGGTAAGCACGGCGGTTTCCCGGGAATGGGAATGGGGAAGAATCCCTTCGGAAGAGGCGGCGGATTTCCCTTCTAAAGGATAGGAAACTTGTATTTTCATCAAGTATTTTATGTAGCATTTCAACAGCTAGTCTGTAGAAATAAATTTTTTTAAACACACACAAAGGAGAAAAGAAATGGCAGTTAAGATCAGATTAAGAAGAATGGGACAGATTCACGCACCTTACTATCGTGTTATTGTGGCAGATTCCAGAAGCCCAAGAAACGGTAAGTTCATTGCAGAGCTTGGATACTATGATCCAACCAAGGAGCCAACAGTATTTAAGGTAGACGCAGAAGAGACAAAGAAGTGGTTACAGAACGGAGCACAGCCAACAGAAACTGTTGCAAGACTTCTGAAGAAGTTTGACATCTAAGTCTTATTTCAAAGGAGGATGCTGTCGTGAAGGAATTACTGGAAACCATTGCAAAGGCATTGGTTCAGTTTCCTGAAGATGTTCATGCTGAGATGGAAGAGAAGGAGGGAGAAATCCATCTAACTCTTTCCGTAAATGAGCAAGACATGGGAAAGGTGATTGGACGTTCAGGTCGTATCGCCAAGGCGATCCGTTCTGTCATGAATGCTGCTGCATCCAAGCAAAATCTCAGAATATCCATTGATATTCAGTAAGGGGAAGGTATGTCTTAGGGCATACCTTTTCTTCACGCTAGGGAGGAAAGATGTTAAAAGAGCTACGAGTAGGAACGATTTTGAAGCCCCACGGTTTAAAAGGGGAAATGAAGGTTTATCCCACCACGGAGGAACCGAGACGCTTTACCCAATTAAAGGAATTGATTTTACGAAGAGAAAGTCAAGGACTTCGGGATACTTCCTTTTCTGAAAGCAGAAAAATCAAGTCCGTTCGCTTTCAAGGAGAATTCCTGCTTTTACAGCTGGAGGGAATTGACTCCGTGGAAATGGCGGAGAAATATCGTAACGTATCTTTGATGATTCCCAGAGAGCAGGCTCTTCCTTTAGGGGCAAATGAGTTTTTCCTTGGGGACTATATCGGAATGGAAGTCTATATTGAGGGAAAAGAGCTCCTGGGAGAAGTGAAGGAAGTGATTGAAACCGGGGCAAACCTGGTATTTTCCGTAGAAGGAAAGGAAAAAGAATATCTTATTCCTCATATTCCTCCGGTGGTATATGAAATCAAGGAGAATCGTATTGCCATTCACCTGATGGAAGGATTGCTGGAGCTATGAGTAAATTTACTGTTTTTACTCTGTTCCCGGAACAGATTGAAAATGCCCTATCCCATTCCATTATGAAAAGAGCCATGGAAGATGAGAAGCTATCCTTAAATTGTGTAAATATCCGTGATTTTACAGAGGATCCCCACGGCCATGTGGATGATGCTCCCTTCGGGGGAGGGGCTGGAATGTTAATGCAGGTTCAGCCCATTGTTTCCGCCTTTGAGGACTTGGTGCAAAGAGAGGGAAGACCGGATAGAGTGATTTACTGCTCTCCCAGAGGGAAGGTATTTAAGCAAAGCATGGCTATGGAATTAGCCAAGGAGGAGCATATCCTCTTTCTTTGCGGGCATTATGAAGGGATAGACCAAAGAGCTTTGGATATCCTGGAGGTGGAAGAGGTTTCCATAGGAGACTATGTGCTTACCGGAGGAGAACTCCCTGCCGTCATCATGATTGATGCCATAGCTCGATTGCAGGATGGGGTTTTAAACAAAAAGGAGAGCTTTGAAGAAGAAAGTTTTTCCCAAGGACTGTTGGAATATCCCCAATATACCCGTCCCAGAAGCTTTCAGGATAGAGAGGTTCCCGAAATTCTTCTTTCCGGAGATCATAAAAAAATCCGGCAGTGGAGATGGGAAGAAAGTCTTAGAGTTACGAAGGAACAAAGACCTGAGTTATATGAAAAATATAGAGAAGAAAATCCGGAGCTTTTTATCGAAAAAAAGAAACGGAAAAGATGAAAAAATGAAGCAAAGACAGGGATTTGTAGCAAAGGCAGGGATTTTGCTTGCATTTTCCAAGGCTTTGTGGTAATTTATTAGGGCTGTTTTGTAATAGGACAAAACGAAAACCGTATCATATGTTCCGCTGACGCAAGACGTGTATGAACATGGAATCATTATGGAGGACAAAGAAATGTCAAATTATGAAATCATTAAGGGAATTGAAGATGCTCAGCTGAGAAAAGAAGCATTGGCAGACTTCAACACAGGAGATACCGTTAAGGTATACAACAAGATTAAAGAGGGTAACAGAGAGAGAACTCAGGTTTTCGAGGGAACTGTTCTGAAGATTCAGGGTGGATCCAACAGAGAGACCTTTACTATTCGTAAGACATCCAACGGTGTTGGTGTAGAGAAGACTTGGCCAATCCACAGCCCATTCGTAGAGAAGATTGAAGTGGTTCGTAGAGGTAAGGTAAGAAGAGCTAAGTTGAACTACCTTCGTGACCGTGTTGGTAAGGCTGCTAAGGTTAAGGCTGCAAAATAAGAGTAAAAGCGGTGTTCCTCAGGGGACACCTTTTTTATTATCGATGCAATGTGTAGAATATAGTTGATGTACTTTAAAAATACTTGCTATGCTTTAGAAACGAAAAATCAGAAGGGAAAGGAGCCCCATGAAAGAACAAGCAATACTGCAAAAATGGATTCGTAATTTAGTGGATTTTATTGTTATCCTTTCCCTGGCCTGGTTTGTGGTGCATAGCTTTTTTTCTTTGGCAAGAGTTTCCGGTCACAGCATGGAGCCCTCCCTTTCTGCGGGAGATACGGTACTGGTAGATGAATTTTTCTACCAGTTTAAAAAGCCGAAACGCTATGATGTGGTACTTTTTCAAAAAAAGGATAAGTCCAACAATATAAAACGTATCATAGGCCTGCCCGGAGAAACCGTGATTATCCAAAACGGCCGTGTGTATATCAACGGCACTCTTTTGGAAACCGACAAGCTTTCTCCCATTGTCCTTGAGGGAGTAGCCAAGAATCCGGTGGAGCTTGGGGAAAATGAATATTTTCTTCTGGGAGATAATACGGATTCATCGGAGGACAGTCGTTTTCAAAATATGGGAAATATACAGGAGAGCCAGATTATAGGCAGGGTTTGGTTCAGGATTTTTCCTTTTCGGAAAATATCCTTGATTGGCTAAGGAGGAAAAATGAAGATACAGTGGTATCCCGGTCATATGGCAAAGGCTAAGCGGAAAATGAAGGAGGATTTGCCTTTATGTGATGTAATCGTAGAGGTTATTGACAGCCGTTGTCCCAATTCCTCCAGAAATCCGGAAATCGACCAGCTGGCTAAGGATAAAATTAGAATTTTGCTCTTTAATAAGCTGGACTTGGCGGATGATGAGCGCAGCAAGCTTTTTATGGAGGACTTCCAAAGAAGAGGCTTCTTTACCATGGGGATTGATGCAAGAAACAGGGCCAGCGTAAAACGGGTAAACAAATTGATTCAAGAGGCTTCCCAACCCCTTTATGAGAAGAACAGAAAAAAGGGCATTTCCTCTCAGATGGTTAGAGCCATGGTTTTAGGCATTCCCAATGTGGGAAAATCCACCTTTATTAATGCTTTTGTGGGGCGTTCCACTGCAAAGACCGGTAATAAGCCCGGGGTTACCAGAGGAAATCAGTGGATTAAGCTGGATAAGAATGTACAGCTTTTGGACACTCCCGGAATTACCTGGCCGAAGTTTGAACGGGAAATCGTGGGCTATAATTTGGCACTGATTGGTTCCATCAATGATGATATTTTACCGATAGAGGATCTGGTTTTTTATTTCTTAAAATACCTTGTCCGCTACTATCCCAAGGCGATTCTGGAGCGCTATGGAATAGAACCGGAGGAGGGGGAAGCGGCTCTTTCCATTATGGATAAGATTGCCGTAAAAAGAGCCTGTATCAAGAAGGGGGGAGATGTGGACTACACCAGAGTCTCCCGTCTGATTTTGGATGATTTTCGTAGTGGAAGACTGGGGAAAATCAGTCTGGAGCATCCCGGTAAATGGTCTGATGAAGGGGATGAGGATTCAGCAGTAGAATAAAGAGGAAAGATAATGCTTGGAAGAAGCGCTTTATAGAAATGAGGCCAAGGCATGACAGAAGCACAAAGACTTAAAGAGGAAGCCCGTTTAAAGGAAATGTGGCAATTGGAGGAAGAACATGGATATCTTCCCTATGTTGCCGGAGTGGATGAAGCCGGGAGAGGACCTTTAGCTGGACCGGTAGTGGCAGCTACCGCCATTTTACCGAAGGAACATCATTTTTATTTCCTTAATGATTCCAAGAAAATGACGGAAAAGCGGAGAGAAGCTCTCTTTCTTGAAATTAAGGAAAATGCGATAGCCTATGGAATCGGCATCGTTTCTCCGGAAATAATTGATGAAATCAATATCCTCCAGGCAACTTATGAGGCTATGCGAATGGCTATAGAGGAGATGGAGAAGAACTTTTCTATTACTCCCTCCCTTTTGCTAAATGATGCGGTAAGAATTCCTTTGGTGGATATTCCACAAATTCCTATCGTTCACGGGGATGCCAAGTCTTTGTCCATTGCGGCAGCCAGTGTTCTGGCCAAGGTAAGTAGGGATCACCTTATGCTGGACTATGCCAAGGAATATCCGGAATATGGCTTTGATAAGCACAAGGGCTATGGAACCAAAGCCCATACAGAAGCTATTTTAGAGCATGGCCCCTGCCCCATTCATCGTCGGAGCTTTTTAAAAAAGCTCTATGCCGGACAATCGTAAAACTTTAGGAGTACCGATGGGAAAGACAGAAGAAGACAAAGCAGGTATCAAGGCTCCCAATATTTCTAATACCCTGAAGGGAAAGACATTTGAAGACCGGGCTGTGGCCTTTTTGGAAGAAAAGGGCTATGAAATTCTGGAGCGAAACAGTCGTTTTCATCATCTGGAAATGGATTTAGTGGCGAAGGATGGGGAGATGCTTTGCTTTATAGAGGTAAAGGGCAGGAAGGAACATAGCTATCTTTCCGGTATTTATGCAGTGGATAGAGGAAAACAAAGGAGACTTCGTACCTGGGCTACCGCCTATCTTTGTAAACATGCATATTCTTTGACAGAAACAGCCTGTCGCTTTGATGTGGTCAGTATAGAAGGAGAGAAGATTCAGCTGATTCAAAATGCCTTTTAAGAGAATTTATGGTATACTTGGCAAGGTTATAAATAAGAAGAAAGACTTTCGATTATTATAAATACTTCAAGAAAATAAAGAAGTATCTAAGGTTTAAGGAGAGAAAAATGGGAAGTACAGGAAAGAAAATCATTTTAACCGGAGATCGTCCCACAGGAAAATTACATTTGGGACATTATGTAGGATCTTTACGTAGAAGAGTGGATTTACAGAATTCCGGAGAATATGATCAGATCAATATTTTGATTGCAGATGACCAGGCATTAACGGATAACTACGATAATCCCAAGAAGATTCGGGATAATATTATCGAGGTGGCCTTGGACTATCTTTCCGTGGGGCTTGATCCCAATGTAAGTACCATTTGTATCCAGTCCGGATTACCGGCTCTCCATACCCTCAGCTTTTATTATTTAAATCTGGTAACAACCCAAAGACTGAGTCGTAACCCCACCGTGAAGGCGGAGATGAAGCTCCGGGGCTTCCATGGGGGAGAAAGTATCAATGACAATGAGGTAGGTCTTCCTGCGGGATTTTTCACCTACCCTGTTTCTCAGGCTGCGGATATTACCGCTTTTAAGGCGACTACCGTGCCGGTAGGAGAAGATCAGCTTCCTATGATTGAGCAGTGTAAGGAAATTGTTCGTAAGTTTAATCAGCTGTACCAAAAGGAAGTGCTTTTAGAGCCGGAGATTCTTTTGCCGGAGCATTCCAGCCAGAGAAGACTGCCGGGTACGGACGGTAAGGCGAAGATGAGTAAGTCCTTAGGAAACGGTATTTACCTTTCCGATGATCCAAGTACGGTAAAAACAAAGATTATGAGCATGTATACCGATCCTACCCACATTAATGTGGCGGATCCGGGACATGTGGAGGGCAATACCGTATTTACCTATCTGGATGCCTTTGCACCAAAGGAAGATTTCTCTCGTTTCTGTCCGGACTATCAGAATCTGGAGGAGATGAAGGAGTATTATATGCGAGGCGGTCTTGGAGATGTTAAATGTAAGAAGACATTACTGGCTGTAATGGAAGAAATCCTACAGCCTATCCGAGAGAAGAGAAAGCACTGGGAGAATAATATTCCGGAGGTTTATGAGATTCTCTTGGAGGGCACTAAGCTGGCCAGACAGCGGACAGAGGAAACCTTGGGAGAAGTATGTGAAGCCATGAAAATCAATTACTTCCAGGGCAATTCCATCATTCAGGAATGGGAAACATGGGTACATGGAAGTCACGAGGGCTAAGAGGCTCTCTTTTGGAAGAGGAAATTAATCATACCATTGCGCTGTATGAGGAAAAGAATTTAGCCCTCATTCAAAAGATTCCCACCCCCATTACCCCTATTAAGTTGGATCAAAGCCATAAACAAATCACTTTGGCTTATTTTGATAAGAAGTCCACAGTGGATTATATGGGAATTGTTCAAGGGATTCCCATTTGTTTTGATGCTAAGGAATGTCACAAGGATTCCTTTCCTCTGCAAAACCTTCATGCCCATCAAATGGATTTTATGAAGCGCTTTATGCTGCAGGGGGGCATCAGCTTTATTATCCTGTCCTTCAGCAAAAGAGGAGAGAAGTACTATGTTCCTTATCGGGAGCTGGAATACTTTTATCAGCGGATGGAAGAGGGGGGCAAGAAAAGCTTTCGTTATGACGAATTACGGGAAGCCTTTCCGGTAGAGGCGAAACGGGATTTGCTGGTTCATTTTTTGGAGGCTTTAAATCAGGATATTTTGTGCTTGAATGAGATGAATAAGTCTTAATGAACAATAAGCTTTAATGAACAATAAGCTTTAATGAACAATAAGACTTATT
>NZ_CABSXI010000061.1:0-13731 GCF_902481605.1 uncultured Oribacterium sp.
TTCAAGCTTCGCTTTGCTCGCTTTCAGTAAGTACTGACGGGCTCAGATTGCCCCTTGTACAGCCCCATATGCATCAGTCGCTTACATCAATTAATTTCTTCAGTCCTTTTCTTCGCTGACTATCAGAAAGTGTGGGGCTCAGACTACCCCGTATTCAGACCTATATTGCCGAAAAAATTTTGTTCAATTTGATTTTTTACAGCTCCTTTTTTAATTATAAAAATTTTAGAACTATGAATGTAGAAATAAACAATGGTCGATAATAATCTGTGGTAGAATTTTTCTTCTGAAAAGAGAGTTAGACTAAGGTTTTAGAGTAAGGGTTAAGGGAGAGAAGATGAGTCAGAATGCATTTTTAATGGAAGAAGCCAACCGTTGTTTGTTATGTAAAAATCCACGATGCTCCAAGCATTGTCCTGTAAATACCTCTATTCCGGAGGTTATTGAGCTGTATAAGCAGGGGGAATTGAAAAAGGCGGGGGAAATTCTTTTTGAGAATAACCCGCTTTCCGCCATCTGTGCTTTGGTTTGTGAGCATGAGAAGCAGTGCGAGGGTAATTGTATTCGCGGAGTGAAGGGCATTCCTATTCCCTTCTATAAGATGGAGGAGGAAATCTCTTTAAAATATCTGGAAGAACTGCATTTTGAAAAGGGCGCAGAGGACAAGGATCGTATCGCGGTAATCGGTGGTGGTCCTGCCGGTATTACTATTGCCCTTTTGATGCAAAGAAGGGGATATAAAGTAACGATTTTCGAGTCCCGAAACAGAATCGGCGGCGTACTTCGTTACGGTATTCCGGAGTATCGTCTTCCGAAATATATCATTGACCTTTTGGAAAAGCATTTGCTGGATCTTGGGGTAAAGATTCGTCCCAACATTCTGATTGGACCGGTGCTTTCTCTGGATAAGCTTTTTGAGGACGGTTATGCCGCGGCCTTCATCGGTACCGGTGTATGGAATCCGAGAACTCTGGGCATCAAGGGAGAAAGCTTTGGAAATGTGCATTTTGCCATTGACTACTTAAAGTCTCCGGAGACATATCATTTAGGAGAAAATGTTGCTATCATCGGTGCGGGAAATGTGGCCATGGATGCTGCAAGAACCGCAAAAAGAAGCGGCTCTAGAGCCACCATCATTTACCGTAAGGGCATGGAAAATATGACCGCCAGCAAGAAGGAAATTGCCGAGGCGGAGGAGGATGGCGTAGAATTTCTGCTTCATCACTCCCCGGTGGAAATTACGGACGACGGCATTATTCTGAAGAAGCAGGAAGAGGGGCAGCCGGAGGAAGAAGTATTCTTTAAGGCGGACAGCATTATCGTAGCCATCAGCCAGAACCCCAGAGCCAATATTGTTTCCAACACTACAGATTTGGATACCAACAATTTAGGCTTACTGCTTACGGATGAAAAGGGGCATACGACGAAGGAAGGAACCTTTGCTTCCGGAGACGTGGTAACCGGTGCCAAAACTGTAGTGGAAGCGGTGCATCAGGCGAAGATTGTGGCGGAGGAAATGGAAGCCTACTGTGAGGCGAAGAAGAATCTGAAGGAAATGACGGAATCCGCCGAGGAAAGTGCTTCTTAGTTTAAGGGTAAAATCAAAAAAGGACTGTAAAAATCAAAATAGAGAATTTTCGGAAATATATTGCTTAGAAAATTCATTGATTTCTTTACAGTTCTTTTTTTGTGAGCTTTTTTGGAAAAATACCGGAGCGATATGGGCAACAATCCGTCTTCAGCCCTTTCTGATGCTGTAAAATCTCGGACTTAAAGAAAAGCAATCAAACTATTTAATTTATAAATAGCATTATTAAAAACTACAATAGTTTTAAGAGAAAATTAGCTTAGTTTTTATGATATATTATTAAAATCGCACAATATTCATTTGAGGGAGAGAATGAATTTTAGACAGAGGGACAGCAAGTTGACTTTGAAAGGAACTAAGAAGAAATGGTTAGACGCGGTTTGAAGACGACAGTCATTGCCACAGTAATGGCAATGATGCTTGCACCGAGCTTTTCTGCATTTGCCCAGACAGGTAAGAGCAATACTTCGGGAAGCTGGCAGGTAGAAAACAATGCATGGGTATTCCGGAATGCAGAAGGACAGTCTGTAAAGGGCTGGGTAGTATATAACCAGGAATGGTACTATCTGAATCCGGAAAACGGACAGTTAAAGACCGGTTGGTTACAGCTGGATGGAAAATGGTATTTCCTCAGCACGGAATCCGGTGCACAGCAGGGTAGATTATTAACCGGATGGCAGTGGATTGACGGCTATTGCTATTATCTGATGCCTACCGATGACAGCAATTACGGCGTTCTCGTAGTAAATGGAAGAACTCCGGACGGCTATTATGTAAACCAGAGTGGCCAGTGGCTTCACGGCGAAAATGGAGATGCTGTCTATGAGACAGGCAAGGGACTTCCCTCCGCAGCTTCTTCCCAGCAGGTAGCGGGAGCAAGCCGTGCTCTTCCCGGACAGGTTCTTGGAGCAAGTAGAGCCATTGCAGCACCCGGAGGCGGAAGCTTCGGAGGTGGTGGAGGTGGCGGATCCACCGGAGGAGGAGCAACTGCTTCTACTACAGGAGGAGCAGGAACTGCTACAACCGGAACCTCTACAGCCGGAGCCGCTACAACCGGAACATCTACAGGAACAGCAACCGGAGGAAGTGCCGCAGGAACTGCTACTCCCTCCACAGAGGGAACAGGAGCATCTACCGGTACAGAAACACCCGGAACTCAGCCAGAAACTCCGGTGACTCCGGTACAGCCTGAGAACCCGACTCAGCCGGAAACTCCTGTAACTCCTGCCCAGCCCGAGAACCCGACTCAACCAGAAACTCCGGTAACCCCGGCCCAACCCGAGAACCCGACTCAGCCAGAAACTCCGGTAACTCCGACCCAGCCCGAGAACCCGACTCAGCCAGAGACTCCGGTAACTCCAGCCCAGCCTGAGAATCCGACTCAGCCAGAAACTCCAGCCCAGCCCGAGAACCCGACTCAGCCAGAGACTCCGGTAACCCCGGCCCAGCCTGAGAACCCGACTCAGCCAGAGACTCCTGTAACTCCGACACAGCCGGAAACTCCGGCACAGCCCGAGAATCCGACTCAGCCTGAAACTCCGGCCCAGCCCGAGAATCCAACTCAGCCGGAAACTCCTGAGACCCCGTCTCAGCCGGAAAATAATTTAAAGAACTGGCCCGGAACACATACCTTATCTTATGATGCAGCTAAAGACTGCTTTGTTTTATCCTTTGATGAAGGAAAGCAGATTCAAGAGCTTCAAGAGTTACTGCTTAGCATTAACAAGGTTACGGTAAATCAGACTGAATATGCAGTGGGAGATGCTAAAACGGATTTAAGTAAAGAAGCAAATACATATTGCCATGACCTTAGAGGAAAAGAAAAGGTGAGAGGATATCTAAATGCTCTTAACTTTAACAAAAAGTCCTTCCATGAGGGAGAGAACACTATTGAAATTCAGGCAGACGGTTATAATCCTGTAATCATTCATATTAATGCGACAAAGGAAGAGCTTCAGGATGAAAAGCTAACTCTTAAGAAGCCGGAGAAGCTTACTACCCCTAAAGACTTCGACAGAACGGAGGCAGGAGAGTATAACGTAAAACTTTTCGCATTTAATAACCTTAGTGAAGGTCAAAAAGAATATCTCAGTGCCCTTAATGAGGTAGTTATTGATGATGTACACTATCAGAAAATTGAGGAAAAGTATTTTGATGATTTTGTAAGACTAGGAAAACCACGTTTCTTTATCGTATCTGAGGGTACAAGTATCACTTTGAACTTAAATTATTATCCAAAAGAAGCAGGAGCTCATAATCTTACATTGAGAGCAGATGGCTATGAGGATCTTCTTATTAAGTATACACAGGAGAAGGCAAAGTCTGCACCTGTAATGAATAAGCTTGAGAAGAAAGAGGCTCAGGGATACTATGAGCTTTCCTTCCAGGGAGACAGAAAGTCTGTTCAGAATTACCTAAAGAGCATCAAGACTCTGACCGTTGCAGGAAGAACATACGGACAAATGGCACCTTTCAGTGCTGATTTGTTGAAGATGGGAGAGAAGTTTAGCTTCGGAGACTCTAAAGGAGAGAAAGAATTAGCAGATTTACTTTTATTCTCCATTCCTACAGACAATGTAGATAAAGAGCAGGAGATTCGCATTGAAGCGGAAGGATACGAAGTAGCTACCATTCCTCTATCTTAAGTAGCGCTAAGTGGATAGCAGATAGTTTGTAGAAAATGCATAAGAAAGAAGCGGTGAAAGAAAAACGGGATAAAAACCGGAGACTTTCTTCCACCGCTTTTTTGTATTTTTTAAAGAGTAAAAAACAGGAATGGATAGGTTCTATTGGGCATATCGCTATAAGATTTAATTTATATTTCAAGTCAAACGCATAATATTTTTCTATACTTCTTATTCTTTTCTTTGCTTGGGACGAAAAACTTAGGAGTCAGCAGATGAACAGCTGTGTTTTAGCACTTAAGGAGAAGAGAAATGAAAAAAGGAGTGGAACAAAAGAAAAAAGAGCCGAAACCGAAGAAGGGAGGCTTGTTCCAAAGCTTGCGTTTAAGCAGTAAAATGTCGATTTTGATCGGCCTTTGTTCGGCGATTGCGCTTATTGGGACAGGCTCTATTCTAATTAATATTAGTAAGAGCAGTATGGAAAAGACCGTTGACAGCAATATGGTGGATAAAACCCATATGGCCATCAATGATATTGAAAATATTCTTTACCAGAATCAGGTGGTTGCGGAAACCATCCGAGAGGGCATTATGTCGGCTTATGAAACCCAGGAAGAGGTAGGGGCAGCGCCCGCCAATATCTGGAATATTGTGGATGGAAATGGAAATGCCGTTGCCACCAAGGTGATGGGACCGACTACTTTTCAGTCTCGGGTAAGAAATATTGCCATTCCGGCAAATCTTTATAATGCGGAGTCTGCCATGTTGGACTCTCTTTACGCGGCGGTAAACAGTGATGACAGCGTATTTGGCGTAGGAGTTTATTTTGATAAGGGCGCCTTCATTCCCGGCGTGGATGACTATTCCCTGTATCTTAGCAAGGAAAATGCCAAGACTCGTACTGTGCAGACCTATTCCGCAGGTTATCAGGAAGAAGAGGATTTTAAGCATTTAAAAGAGACACAAAAGCTTAGCGTTAGCAACATTTATCAGGATGCCTATACCAAGGACTGGGTCTTTTCCATTATGGTTCCCATCGTTATTAAAGAGGAATTTAAGGGCTATGTTCTTGTGGATATGAAAATGGATGTTTTCGGACTTCTGCAGCAATCGGACGAACGTTTTCCATCTTTGGCAGTTGATTTGACAGATCATGATGGCAATGTTGCTTATTCTATGGATGCGGACGCCATTGCAAAACCCGTGAAGGATACTTTACCGGAGGAGGCATACAATACTCTGGAAAGCATGAAGGCAGAGGGAAAATCTTTTAATGTGGTTACCGACAGCTTGGATAAAGGAAAGGTAAAGCGTTTTCTTGCCCCTGTAGAAGTAGGAGATGGAGATTGGTGGGTGAGTGTCAGCCTTTCTGAAGCAGAGTACAATGCCACGCTGATGACTTTGGTAAAGACTGCTGTGTTGACCAATTTATTGGGAGTATTGGTTTTGATTGCTCTTACCCATTTCCTGATTCGAACATCATTGGCACCTTTAAAGAAAATTTCTTCTTCCGGCGTGGAAGTGGCCAAGGGAAATTTCGATGTAGATATTCAGTACAATAAGAAAGACGAAATTGGAGAACTGGCAGAGAGCATGAGAGAAATCATGCAGAGAATCCGGACTATTATTTCCGACTTGCAAAATAAGCTCAGCGAGCTGTCCAAGGGAAATTTCCGGGTGGATATGGAAGATCAGGAGTATTATGCCGGTGCCTATGCACCTCTCCTACAGTCTCTTAGGGATATTCGGGGAGACCTGTCCAATACTATGAAGGAAATCAGAAATTCCGCAGAGCAGGTACAGGAAGGAGCGGATCAGGTAAGTAATGCCGCCCAGTCTCTTTCTGAAGGGTCTACGGAACAGGCTTCTTCCATCGAAGAACTCTCCGCTACCATGGATGATATTTCCCACAAGATTGACAGTACGGTAAAGATTACCGAGGAAGTGGCAAAGTTAAGTAATGATGCGGAGAAGGCTGTAAATGTCAGCACCAATAAGATGGATGAGATGTCCAGAGCCATGCAGGACATTACGGAGAAATCCCAGGAAATCAATAAGATTATCAAGACCATTGACGACATTGCTTTCCAAACCAATATCCTCTCCCTAAATGCTTCTATAGAAGCAGCCCGTGCCGGAGCGGCAGGAAAGGGCTTTGCGGTTGTGGCAGATGAGGTAGGAAACCTGGCTCAAAAATCTGCCAAGGCAGCCCAGAATACCAGCAGTTTAATCGAAGAGGCTATCGATGCCATCGGTAAGGGTGCAAAGCTTTCCGAGGAAACTGCCCAGTCTTTGGTGGTGGTTTCTGAACAGAGTAAGAAAATCAACAGTATGATTACAAACATTTCCCTGGCATCGGATGAACAGGCCAAGGGCGTAAAGCAGGTAAGCGTGGGAATCGACCAGATTTCTTCCGTGGTACAGAATAACTCCGCAACAGCGGAGGAAAGTGCCGCAGCTTCCGAAGAGCTTACAGGACAGGCCCATACCTTAAATGAGCTGATGGAAAGGTTCCAGTTGAAGGAAGACTAAAGGCTAAGCTAATGAAAAGAGAGTTTGAAAAGATGCAAAGGTAGCTTGACGAATAGCTTAAAAAGCTCCTTAAAATAGGTAATTTCATTTAAAGACAAAATGTATAAATATTTATAGAATATTGAAGAAAAAGCGTACAAGTGCTATAATTCCCCTTAAGAATTTATTTTTGCTTGCCTACATTTTCCCCTAAAAATTCTTTCTTTCCCCAAAGAAAGAGTAGCATAAGGGGAAAAGGCGAGGATAAGGGTTTAACCTTAAGGAGAGGAGTGTTTATGGACAGCACAGTAAAAAGAAAGGGAGGGCTAGGGTTCTGGATTTGTAACTTTGCCTTCACCCTGGAGCGCTTTAGCTTTTACTCCGTAAAGTGGCTCATCGTACAGTTTTTAATCGCCAGTGTAGTCGACGGTGGTTTAGGAGTAGCAAAGGAAAATGGTGCTACTTATCAATCTTTCTTCGTAGCATTTACCTATTTAGCGCCTTTGTTCGGTTCTTACATATCCGATCATTTTGTGGGTGCTAAGTATCTGGTTCCTATCGGCATGGCTTTGATCAGCTTAGGATATTTCTTCGGCTTTAGATCTTCCAATTTGACTGATGTGGCTATCATGATTGCATTAGCTTCTATCGGAACCGGACTCTTTAAGCCCCAGACCAACTCCATCACCGGAAAGTTATTCTCCGATCCTAAGGATTTGGATATGGCCTTCTCTACTCAGTATTCCATGGTAAACTTAGGTTCCTTCATCGGAACCACCAGCGTGGGACTGATTGCAGGAGCAAGAGGCTATAGAATCTGCTTCCTGGTTTGCTCCATCGTTATGTTGGTAAATGCTGTTATGTTCTTCTTAGGTTGGGGACCCTTGGGAGAAGCAGGAGCAAAGCCCTTTAAGGATAGTGCAGAAGCAGCAGCATCCAAAGAGACCATTAAGACAGCTGAGCCAAGCAGACCTCTCACAAAGATTGAGAAGCAGAGAGTTCTGGCTATTATCGCCGTTTCCCTCTTCTCCTCCGTTTTCTGGATTTTCTGGTATTTAGCATATCTACCTGTTTATGATCACTGGGGAGCAATGAACGATGCTAAGGAATTCATTAACATGAACTGGAAGCTTTTCGGATTCACGATTCCGACATCCTTCTTTGACTCTGAGAATGGACTTCTTTGTATTCTGTTAGGACCTGTTTTAGGACTCCT
Organism: uncultured Oribacterium sp.; assembly: GCF_902481605.1. Taxonomy (NCBI): domain Bacteria; kingdom Bacillati; phylum Bacillota; class Clostridia; order Lachnospirales; family Lachnospiraceae; genus Oribacterium; species uncultured Oribacterium sp. Next base: position 7,940 of record NZ_CABSXI010000061.1, read on the forward strand.
TTGGGCTAGAGATGCAAAGCGCCCCGGCGGTGGACTCAGTATCTTTAAGCATACTGCATTAGGTATGGGAATTTTAGGACTTGCTTTCGTGGTTTCCGCATTTGCAGAGATTACCAGAGCCGGAAGACCTGCAAGCTTACTCTGGGTTGTAGTATTCGGATTCTGCCTGTCTCTTGGTGAGATGACCTTCTCTCCATTAGGAAATTCCTTTATTTCCAAGTTTGCTCCCGGAAAGCTCCTCTCCGCAATGATGGCGGTATGGACCTTTGCCATCTTTATCGCAGGACTTTCCTACGGAACCTTGTATAACATTATTTCCAAGATGCCATTTGCGGCAGCAAGCTTCGGTATTGCAGCGCTTTTGATTATTCTTGCAACGGTTCTTTGGGGAATGGATAAGAAGCTGAACAGCTTGATTACCAATGATCAGGTAGAAGAAACGGCATAAGAAGATATAAAAAGTATTTAATGAAGGGGAGGGCTTTGAGCCCTCCCCTTTCCTTTTTCAGACCTATATTGCGTAGAAAATTTTTTTGATTTTGTACTGACCCTTCTTTTAAACCTTAGTCGTTTTGATTCAACCACTCCATCAATATCTTCTTGTAAAGCTCCTCTTCATCGACAAAGCACATGTGCCGAGAATAACGGAAAAGCTCCCACTTGGCATTGGGGATAGCATCAAACATTAATTTTGCGATATAAGGAGAGCAAAGGTCTTCTCCACCGCTACAGATTAGGGTTGGCTTGGAAAAATCCTTCAGCTGATCCATGTAATTATAATCCCGAAGAGAACCGGTGGGAGTAAATTCATTTGGACCCCATCCTGCCACATAGGCTTCGGTTCCTGCCTTCTTCTTTCTGGTTAAGCATTCTGCTGCATCGGGACCGAAGGGGCCGGCACAGTGACGTGTCATAAATTCTGTAATGGCTACGTCATAGTCCGGATCACTGTAGTTTCCGGTCTTCTCCGCCTTGGCAATGGCTTCCTGCATCTCCTTGGGAAGATAGCCCACTCTTCTTTTCTGCTCACTTTCCCAAATGGCATTGTAGGGAAGGGTACTGGAAAGAATATAGCTGGCAACTCCCTCCGGCTTACATTCGCATTCATAGATGATAGCCAACATTCCGCCCCAGGACTGTCCTAAGATATGTACTTCATCCAATCCTAAATGCTTTCTCAGGGCGATTAATTCGTTTAGCCAGGTCTCCTTAGTCCAAAGCTCCGGATGTCCGTCCAGGTAAGAGTTTCCACAGCCCAGCTGGTCATACATAATCAGCTGACGTCCGTCCTTATCAGCAAGGTCATCCAAAACCTCGAAATAGTTATGGGTGGAACCGGGTCCCCCATGGAGCAGAAGAAGAGGTTTTTTATTGCCCTTATTCTCTCCAACAATACGATAATACGTTTCATAGCCTAAATAAGGCATGCGCCCTTCTTGAATCTGTGCCATAATGTCCTCCGTTTCTACCGGCTGAGCCGCTGGTTTTCTTAAATTATATTTCTTTTATCATACCATATTTTTCAAGAGATGTTAATTATTTAACGGGAAATGCTATGAAGTCAATGCTTGAAGTAAATACTATGAAGCGGAAATCACTTCATACTAAAAATCCCCCAAGGGAGAATTACAATCCTTTGGGGGATTTTACAAATCTTCTAATGAGAAAACATCGAATTCGATAAGAGAAAAGCTATTTTATTCTCCCTTAACGATACTTCCGTCTTCCTTTACAATCAAAAGATCCTTGGTGTAGTGGTTCAATACATGGCATCCGTCCTCGGTGATGATTACCAGGTCTTCTACACGTACGCCGATATTTTCCTCAGGAATGTAGATACCGGGCTCTACAGAGAAGCACTGTCCAACCTCGATAATCTCTTCATTAACGGAGGAAACGTCTCCCACCTCGTGATCCTCGATACCTGCGGAATGTCCGGTTCTATGAGTGAAGTACTTACCATAGCCCTTCTCCTCGATATAGTTTCGGCAAGCCAAATCCACATCCCGCATTCTGTTGCCGGGCTTTGCCATGGCGATACCTCGAAGGTTCGCATCTCGAACAATCTGATAAATCTCCTTATGTCTTTCGCTGACTTCTCCAATGAAGACGGTTCTGGTCATGTCGGAGATATAGTCATTTAAGACACCGCCGATATCCAGGATAACACAATCTCCCTTCTTTCCCTTAGTGTCGTCGGTAACGTGGTGAGGATCTGCGGCACCGTGTCCGTAAGCGGTAATGGGATCAAAGGAAACGCCGGAACAGCCGTGCTTCTTGTACAGGTCTCTGGTTACGGCATTTAATTCCTTCTCTGTTAAGCCCTTTACCACATAAGGCACCAACTCTTCCATAACCTTATCATTTACTAAAGAGGACTGAATCATCAGCTCCTGCTCATGCTTGTCCTTAATCTGACGTACCTTGTCCACGATTACGGAACCGTTGACAAAGGAGGAACCTGCCTTTAACTCCTGCAAACGAAGGAGGAAACGTGCCGGCCATGTCTTGTCGATACCCATGGGCTTATCCTTTTCGATGAACTCGGAAAGAATTGCTACAGGATCTTCCGTATCGTCAAAATAAGTGATTTCAACACCTAAGTCTCTCTCCTGGGGAAGCATACGGTTTACGAACAGATGCTTGTCACCCTTTGTGTTGATATACAATGCCAACATTCTTTCGCCGGGATGAATCCACTTTCCGGTTAAATAGAAAATGGCGGGTGGGTCGGTAATAATCATCTGAGAAAGATTCCGCTCCTCCATCTTCTTTAAAATCCGCTCTAACTTGCCTTGATCCATTTGTGTCTCCTTTCTATAGAGGGAGAAGGGAGCTTCCTGCTTCCTTGCTCCAAAGAATAATGTGTTTGGCATAACTACCTAGATTATAGCAAAATTTCACTAAAATAGCACATTGAATACAAAAAAGTTGAGGAAATTGTAAAAATCCGGTATAGACAAGATTTATAACTGAGCATTTAAAATAAAAATTTGCAGAGGAAAGTCTTTTGTGCTATAGTACAGAAGTCCTAGTTATTCAGTAGGTTTATAGGAATATATAGCAGGGCAGAAATAGTAAGTATAGAAAGTAGAAAGAAGCTTTTAGTGGTAAAAAGCTTTTATGGGAGAAGAAGGAGAAGAGAATTATGGGTAACGTAAAGAAGAAAAAGATAGCCTTAGGCTTACAATTATTGATAGCATTGTTTTTAGGAGGGGCAGCAGGATATTTCCTTCCCCAATTTGCAAGCTTTTACCAGTTTCTGGGACAGGCCTTTATCCGGCTTATCAGCATGTTGATTATTCCTCTGGTGCTTCCCCTTGTGGTGGTGGCTGTGGCAGAGGTACTGGGCAAGAATCATTTTCAGAAGCTCCTGGGAAAGACCTTCCTGTATTTCTTCGCAGTGACTACAGGAATTACTGCCCTCTTTGTCTTTGCTTCCTATTATTTAGGCTTTGGACAGGGGGTAAATATCGGCCAGGCAGGTGCCAGTTTGGAGGGTATTGCCACCGGCGTGAAGATTGATGAGTTTTTCTTAAACTTCATTCCTTCCAATCTTTTCAAGGCACTTACAGACGGAGCATTACTTCCGATTCTGATTTTCGCCATTTTCTTAGGCTATGGCGTAGGACAGCTGGAGCAGGAGAAGAAGGAAGCCTTCCTTTCCGGCACAAAGATTTGGATTGCCGCCATTTACAAGATTTTAGATGCGGTGATTTTACTCTCCCCTGTGGGCGTATTCGGCTTTATTGCCAAGGACGTGGCAACAACCGGAGTGGACAAGCTGGTGGGACTCGGACAGTTTGTCCTGGGAATGTACCTTGGCTACGGCGTTTTGGCACTTGTAATCTTCCCTGTTATTGCTATTCTATATAAGGTAAACTATGTAAAGCTTATCAAGAGTATCGGAGATTTGGTGACTCTGGCCTTTGTGTCCGGCGGCTCCAGCGTGGTTTTACCCCCACTTTTGAAGCGTTTAAAGAAGGAAGGCTATGACGAGGCGGTAACGGATTTCGTGGTACCTCTCGGCTACTCCTTTAATCTGGAAGGAGCGGCAGTGTATTTTGCCTTGGCAAGTGTTTTCTTGGCAAATGCTTACGGCATTACTTTCACGACCCAGGCCTTACTGTTTACTGTTCTCCTCTTAAGCTTGATCGGAAAAACTGCGGCAACCATTCCCTCCGGAGCCATTGTGGTTTTACTGGCGGCAGCTCCCCAGCTGGGACTTCCTGTGGAAGGTGTAGCCTTGATATTGTCCGTAGACTTCTTTGCAAATGCAGGAAGAACCGCTCTGAATGTGGTAGGACAGGCTTTGGCAGTGGCTGTACTGGACAGTAAAAAAGAAAATGCGGAAAAAGTAGAAAAGATAGCAAAGGCGGAGAATGCAGCAGGCAAGGAACTTGTTGCTAATGCAGGCTAAGGAATCCTATAGAAGGAATACTCGGCCGATTATGCATGAATCATCTGATGAAAATTATTTATGAATAGAAAATTTTGGAAAGGAAGTAATATGGCAGAGAAAAAGGTATATGTAATCCATGAAAATCTGGAATGGACCCAGCATTTGGTAAAGTGGCTGGAAGAAAAGAAGATTCCCTATGAGCTATGGGATTTATCCAAGGGAATCCTGAATTTGCAGGAGGCACCTCCTGAGGGAGTGTTCTACAACCGTATGTCTGCTTCCTCCCATACCAGAGGCCACCGCTATGCGCCGGAGTATACGGAGCAGGTGCTTTCCTGGCTCACAAGACACGGCCGTAAGGTGGTAAACGGTTTAGGTGCCATCAATCTGGAAATCAGTAAGGTAAAGCAGTACCTTGCCTTAGAGGAAAATGGCATTCCCCACCCCAAAACCGTGGCGGTTTTAGGACAGGATCAGATTCTGGAAGGTGCAAGACAGCTAAACATTTACCCCTTGATTACCAAGCATAACCGTGCAGGAAAGGGCTTGGGGGTACAGCTTTTCCAAAATGAAGGGGAGCTGGAGGCCTATGTCAACAGCCCGGCCTTTGAACCTTCCGTAGACGGCATCACCCTTTTGCAGGAGTATATTAAGCCCGCAGACGGCAGAATTCGCCGTTCCGAGTTTATCGGACAGAAGTTCTTATACACCGTATCCATTGACTCCTCCGACGGCTTCCAGCTCTGCCCGGCAGACGGTTGCCAGATCGGAAAGAAGAAGGAAGAGCTGGAAAGCTCCGAAAAGTTCCAAATCACAGAACCTTTGGAGAAGGAAAGAGAGCAGGCCTACACAAAATTTTTACAGCACAGCGGCATTGATGTTGCGGCGATTGAGTGGGTACAGTCGGAACGCGGAGAGATTTATGTTTATGACGTAAATACCAACACAAACTATAACCCTACTGCGGAGAAGAATGCCAATATCTACGCCCATGAGCATTTGGCTGAGTACCTGGGAAAGCTTTTAAAAGAGCAGGGGTAAAAAGATTTTCCGGAAATAAAGAATACGGATTGGAAGTTTTGGTAAAGAGAATATAAGCAGCTTTATAAAGTGAAGGAAGGGGATGTTCATTCCCCTTCCTTTTTGCTATAAATAAAGGAATAGGATAGGAAAGTGGGTTCTACGTTTTGAAGGGAGTGAGCAGTTGTGACAGAGATCAGTGCCAGACAAAGGGATTTCTTTGATCGTCAGGTAATTTCTTTGATAAAAATGAAGTACGGAATGGAGGATATGCAAGCCATTCGTTCCTTTTTGTTCTCGGAAACCTATCAAATGCTACTGGATCCATTGACAGAGGTATACACCTTTAGTCCGCAAATTGTATTTGAAA